>NZ_JBNCAB010000007.1:0-158535 GCF_049805555.1 Burkholderia sp. DN3021
TTCGAACCGGTCGCTCACTCAAAGCTGACAGGAATATGAATCACTTCATAAACCTGACTTACTTTAGTGTGAGACTCTTGATACTTTCGCTTTCTGATCCGAGGATCAGCTCGCTTCCATCAAGCGCCCACACTTATCGGCTGTTAATTTTTAAAGAGCGTTTCTGCGAGGAACTTCGTGTTTCTCAGCAGCGCTGCGTTTTCAGCAGCAGAGAAGCGAAATTATGAACCGTGTTTCGCAGCTCGTCAACAACTTTTTAACCACTTCGTTGCGACTGCGCGGTCCATCTTCCTGCGCCAGCCGTGCGCCCAACCTGCCGCACACCGCCGACTTCGCTTCCCCTCTCCCGCGCCGCGTTTCCGTTAGCGCGAAAGAGGCGTGATTCTATGCACCCGCCCCCGTCTCCGCAAGCCCTTTTGTGAAATTGTTTTGAAAAAGCCTCTCTTTCCTCATATATATACGAGGCCGACGGCATGCCGTCCCAGGCGCGCTCCGGATTCGCATCCCCGCCAATCAACGGGCCGCCGGAACGCAACGCCGCGCCGCCCGGCTGCAACGTCGCGCGTTCGTGCCTTCATGGGTTTCGCAACCCTGTCCTGAGGATCGGACAAGGGGGCTCGCGCGGTCGAGTATCATGCCGCGACCGAACCACGTACTCATATCGACGATGGACAGCACCACTCAACCCGGCGACGCCGATCTTCGCGACGAATATGCAGCGCTGCGCGAGCGCGCCATCCTGCTCGAAGAACAGGCCCCGCCACTTCTGCAACGCATCTCGGATGTATTGCCGCGGATCAGCGGCGAATCCGAACTCGCGGACGAGCATCGCGAACGGCTCATCGGCGCACGCAATGCGGCGCTGGTTTCGATCGAAAACTATCAGCAGGCGATTCCTTTCCTGCAGACGGCCGACTCGATCATCGAGCAGATGGACAAGACGCCCGAGCGCGACGAAGACATCGAGTGGCGTGAATCGCTGCTGCAACGGCTCGACGAACTGATCGACGTCGCGGTCGTGATGATCGACGATGCGGAAGGCTACTTCGAACAGGCGCAAGCCTGCGATCTGTCCAGCGTGCCGAAATCCATCCTCGAGGATTGAGCAGTGCCGCTCGGGATCGCGCGGCGCACCGGCGTCATGTCGTGTGCACCCGCAATCCCGATGCATGCCGACAGACAATCGCTGCCTGACACCTTCGTCGTCAGGCCAGCCGCACACCTCCCGCAAAAGCTCACCTTGCCGCAACGACAATCCTGCGATCTGCGCCCGCCCGGGGTCGCGCGTCGCAACTACAACGAGTCGAGCACAATCGTCTCGCTCACGATCGGCACACGGATATATCCCCCCTCTGCATCGCCATACGCATGCGCGCTTCCATCGATGACGTATTGCGCCGTCAGCGCGCACAGGGTCGCGTCTCGCGCATCGACGGATAGCAGCGTCGACACGTCGATCCCCAGCCGTTCCAGCAATTGCCGGCGCTGGTTGCGCTTCTGCTTTGCCGACGCAACCGCCTTGCCCAGCATCGCGCAGGTAATCGCGTACGGATAGGTTTCGAAGCTCGCGCGCCCGCCCGCATAGTGCGCGCCGGTCAGCAATGGATAGGCATCCGCGAGCGCGCGGTAGACACGCTCTCCGATGAACATCCAGTCGAAGAAGCCCGACGTGCTCGCGACCGCCTGCTCCCGCGACGGCGTCGGAAAGCACGAGATCCGTTCGCGCGCGAGCGCCTGCTCGGCCGCCCGACGCCCGCTTCCCGCCCACCACAGGCTCGGCGCGTCGACGCCAACGGCCACGACGTCATGAGCGAGGCACAGCGCAGGCAACGCCTCGGGCGCGATCCGCCGTTCGCGGCAGACAACCGTCGACCCGCGCAGGATCACGAGATCGCACAGCTTCCTGTCGCCCCCGACGTCGACACCCGCCACCGCAGCCGGTTGCCGTGCGGCGGATCCGACGGATCGGGCCGAACGCATGCGGGCGCCTCAGTCCGCGGGCCGTGCGCCGTACGCGGCGTCGAAGATCGCCTCGAGACCGGGATGCACGCCGCGCATCGGATCGACGACCGACTTCGCCCAGTCGAAGTACGCCTGCTTGCGCTCGAGCGGCCAGTCCGCTGGCGGATGCCGCGCGATGTCGCGCAGGTTGCAGATCTTGTCGGCCAGCTTCACGAGCTTGGCGCGCCGGCTGATGGTCGCCGCATGCTCGACCTGCAGGCGCTTGCGCTCGTCCTTCGGCAGCGACTTGTCGTCCGTGACTTCCATCACGATGTCCGCCACGTCCTTGCCGAACAGCCGCAGCAGTTCCTGCTCGGTCGTCTCCGTATCCTCGACCGTGTCGTGCAGCACGGCTGCGACGATCACGCGTTCGTCCTCGACGCCGGCTTCGTTGGCCAGCACGTCGGCAAGCGCGATCGGATGATTGATATACGGCGACGCTTCTTCGTCCTTGCGCCGCTGATTGCGATGCTTGTCCGCCGCGAACGCGATCGCGGCTACCAGCTTTTTCATGTTCCCCCCTCGTGTGGCCAGTCCCGCGACCGGCAGAACCGGTCGCGTGCATTTCGGAACCGCACATACTACCTGCACGCGATGACTCTTCCCGTGTGCCGGCATCCCTGCGCGCCCCGCATCACGCGCCGGCCGGCGCGCGCTGCAGTTCGACCACGTTGACCCGCGCGCCGAATACGTCCTTCACGAGCGGCAGCAGGTGATCGTGGTGCGTCAGGAACAGCACCTGGGTTCGCGTCGACAGATCGCGCAGCGCGTCGAGCCCAGCCTTCGCGCGCGCGTCGTCGAAGTTGATGAACAGGTCGTCGGCAACGAACGGCAGCGCGGTCCTGCTGCCGAGCTGCAGCTCCAGCGCCGCGATCCGCAGCGCGAGGAACAACTGGTCGCGCGTCCCTTCGCTCAACCCTGCGACCTCGACCGACGCCCCCTTTATCCGCCGTGCATACAGCGCGGGCGGCGTCCGTTCGGTATCGACGGTGAGCTTCGCGAACTCGCCCAGCGTGAGCCCGGCGAAGATTTCGCCCGCCCGCCTGAGCATCGGCCCCTGCTTCTGGTCGCGATAGCGATCCGTCGCCCACTTCAGCAAGCGGCTGGCGGTGGCCGCCTCCAGATACTGTTCGGCCGCGTCGCCCATCGCCGCGAGCGCTTCCTGCCGCTTCGATTCGGCGACGGCCGCGTTCGCCTGGCCGTCGATCGCGCCGAACGCCTGGTCGGCCACGACCTGCTGCTGCGCGAGCTCGTTCAACCGCTTGCCGACATCGCCCAGCGACTGCTTCACAGCCTCCAGACGCGCCGGCACGTCGGCGATGTCCTGTTCCGCAACCTCAGCCTCGACGGCCGAACGGGACAGCCCGTCGCCGTCGCGCACCAGCGCCTCGTGCGCGGCATCGACCGCCTGCCGAAGCTGGCGCTGTCGATCCGAGCGTTCGGCCAGCGGCAGCGCCGCGTCGATCGACGCCACGCCGGCCAATTGAAGCAGCGGCTGGATACGCGCATCGGCGCCCGCCACCGCGGCGGCCGCATCCGTGACCTTGCCGTCGGCCTGCCGCACGGCTTCGTCGGCACGCTCGATCGCGCGCGCGATTTCCTTTGCGGCCGCGAGACGCATCGCCAGCCTGCGTGCAACGTCCAGCCAGTCGCCGCTCGCCAGCCATTCCGGCGCGAGCGTTTCGGCAAGCCGCCGCGCGCCGGCCTCGAGCGCGGCCAGCTCGGCGCGGATCGCAGCGATCCGGTTGCGCGGCGCATCCGCATCGGCCAGTTCGGCCGTCACCACATTCGCGAGCCCGAGCGCGCCTTCTGCCGCTGCCAGCGTCACCGCGCTCGCGGAAAGTTTCGCGTCGGCCAGCGCGTCGCGCCATTGCGCATGCCACGCATCGTAGGCTGCTTGCGCATGGCCGACTCGCGACTGCGCCGTTGCGCACCCGCGTTCGGCTTCCCGCGCGCGGTCGTCGAGGCTGTCCTTCTGCGCGATCGCTTTCTCGGCCGACTGCACGAACGTCTCGGCGATGGCGACGAGTGCCGCCAGTCCGTCCGTCTCGCTGCCTCGCGACACCGTATGCAGCGCCGAACGCAACGCGGCTTCGGCACCGGCGCGCGCCGCGCGAATCGTGTCGAATTCGCGGCGCTGACGGTCGAGATCGGCCTGCGCCGCGAACACCGTATCGCGCTTTGCGAGCCAGTCGCCCATCGCCGCCAGCGGCATGCCGGGCACCGCGGCCGTCATCGCGAGCTCGGCCCATGCGTCGCGATGCGCGGCCAGCTCGCGCTCGCGTTCGTCCGACGCAGCCTGCCTGCGCGCCACACCGGCACGCGCGGATTCGACCTGCTGACGCAGCGACTGCAGCGTCGCCGCCGCCTGCGTGGCGCCGAGCTGCGCATCGACGAGTTCGTCGGCCAGACGAATCGCGTCGTCGACCGCCGGTGCGCCAGTTGCCAGATCGACGGCGCCGCTGCGGATGTCGCCCCATGCGCCGTCGCGTCGTGCGCGCGCCGCCAGCACGTCGGCGGTCGTGACGACCTTGTGGTTCTCCGCGAAATGCTTCTCCTGCAATTCGAGCCGCTCGAGCTCTTCGAGCGCGCCGTCCCGCGCGTCGCGTGCGGCAGCAGCCGCGCTTGCGCGCTCGCTGTCTTCCTTGAGCAACGCGCCGAGCCGCGCCGCCGACGGCACGTCGAGCGCGCGCAGCGTGTCGACCGGCATGCGCCATTGGCCGAGCGCATCGAGCGCGCCGGACAGCGTGCGTTCGGCGGCAGCGATTTCGTGTTCGAGCGCCTGTTCGCGCTGGCCGCTGTTGCGAAAGCCTTGCGCATCGGCGAGCGCCGCGCGCAGCGCTTCCGGCACGTCGGCGGTCGACAGGCGCGCCCGTTGCTCCTGCACCTGCGCAAGCTCGTGCGTTCGTTCGTCGAGCGATTCGCGCGCGCCGGCGAGCGCCTGGTGCAGCGCGCCGTGTTCGCGCAGCAGGTTCGCGACGGTCTTCAGCGACAGCGCCGTCGGCAGCGACGCGCGCAGCGTCGCTTCGTCCGTCGGCCAGTCGAGCTGCGCGGCGGCCGAAAACGCGGCGGACAGGTGCCGCTCGACGTCGGCGCCGAGCAGCAACAGATCCTGCGCGTGATTCATACACGCGCCGCGCAGCCGATCGAGCGCTTCGATGTCGGCTTCGAGCGCCAGCGTATCGGCGTCGGCATCGATCGCATCGCGCGCCTGCCGTTTCGCAAGCAGGTCGGCACGCCGTTCTTCGAGCACCTTCTGTTCGGCCGCGAGATCGCCCTGCGCCTTCAGCAGGTCCGCATACGCGGTCGGCGGCAACTCGACGACCGCGCCCAGTTCTGCCAGCGCCGCATCCTTGACCGTCAGCTCCTTCAGGTACGGCGCCAACCGCCGAACGCGCTCGAGCTTCGAGCGCAGCGATTCGAGCCGGCGCTGCTCCACCCGCGCGTGCTCGATCTGCTGTTCGACCGCCTCGCGCGCGTCCTTGCGATCGACCCAGTCGCGCGTGCGCACCTGGACCGTCTTCAGTTCGGCCACGGCTTCGTTGAACGATGTTTCTGCCAGCGCAAACGCGCTGCCGCTGCGGCGCGGTGCCCAAAGTTCGACCGAACGCGCGTCGAGTTCCTCGCGCACCGGCCCGAGACTGCCAACACCGGCGGCCGATTCGAACAGCACCTGGCCGAGCTTGTCGGATGCGTCGAGAATGCTGCGGCCGCCGTCGACCAGCCGCCCGTGATCGAGCCCGAACATCTGCTCGAAGAATTCGCGCGTCGCGCCGTCGAGGATGGCGGCCAGATAGTCGTCGGGAAGTTTGTCGTCGGCAGGCGTGCGCAACGGACTGCGTCCGCGCGCACGGTGGAACGCGAACTCGCCCGTGCCGTTCTCGAGCACGCCGCCGATCCGCAGTTCAGGCGTGCTGTGCAGGAAATCGAGCGGCGTCTGCAGCTTCATCCCGAACAGCAACTCGGACACGGCCGTGCGGATCGTCGACTTGCCGGCCTCGTTCGGCCCGACGATCACATGAAAATCCTCGCCGGCCGACGGGAACCGCAGTGTTTCGTCGGTGAATTTGCCGTACTTGATCAGATCGAGCTGGCTGATGCGCATCGCTTACTCCCCCCTTGCCAGCCGCGCGAGCAACGCGGGACCGACCTGCTCGACCAGCGCCGTGAGCTCGCCCGCGCGCGCCATCGTCAACAACGGCACTTCCTCCTTCACGTCGCTGCGGACCTTGCCGACGAACGGCTTCAGGTCGCGTTCGAGCAGCGCGAGGAAATCCGGATCGTGCGCGGCTTCGGCCAGGATCTGCTTCAAATCCTCCAGCGCTTCAAGCTGCTCGCTCTCGCCCTGCTGATGATCGGCGGCAGACGTCGCGAGCCGGACCTTCTCCAGCCACAGCCGCTCGTTGCCGATGATGCCGATCTGGTTCAGTACCTCCGCACGCAGCTGCGGCGCGCGGCCGAAAAAGAGCCCATGCGCAGGCGTGCGCCCCGTGACCGTCACGCGCACCGCGCGCGGCACGTGGCCGTCGACGGTCAGCAGCGCCTCCAGCGACTGGCCGATCTTTCTCGACAGGTCGGCGACCGTGAAGCAATCGGATGCGTCGACCGACACGGCTTCCCAGCGCAGCACGTCGAGATACAGACGCTCGACCTGCGTGCGGCCTTGCTCGACCGTCACGAGCACCGCGCCGCGGCGCCCCGTCTCGCGGATATGGCGCCCTTGCAGGTTGCCCGGAAACACGACGGTGGACGGCCCCGTCCATTTCTGGAATTCGTGCACGTGGCCGAGCGCCCAGTAGTCGTAGCCCTTTGCGTGCAGTTCGGCCAGCGTGCACGGCGCATAGTTCGGGTGCGCCGCATAACCTTCGAGCGCCGTGTGCAGCACGCCGATGTTGTAGTACCCGGGCACCGGGTCCGGATAACCGATCGCAAGATTGTCGACGACGGCCTTGTCCTTGAAGCTCTGCCCGTGCAGCGCGACATCGAATTCCGGCAGCTTGTGGGTTTCGGGCTTGCGGTGGCCGAACACGGTGACGTTGTCGGGCAGCGTCAGCTTCTTCGTCATCTCGCTTTCGGCATCGTGGTTGCCGCCGAGGACGAATGCGCGAATGCCGGCCTTGCGCAGGCGCCCCATCTGCTGGCCGAAGAAGATGCCCGTGTTGTGATCCTTCCAGTCGCCGTCGTACAGATCGCCGGCGATCACGAGGAACGCCACTTCCTCTTCGATCGCGCGATCCACGAGTTGCCGCAGCGCCTCGCGCGACGCGTTGCGCAACTGCGCGGCCGGCGCGTCGGGATACGCGCTCAGGCCGTGCAACGGGCTGTCAAGGTGAATGTCTGCCGCGTGGATGAACTTCACGAAGATTCCTCTGTTTCATGACGAAGGGCGGCGCCGCGTGCGCAGGCCCGGCCGTCAATCTCAATCCTGGTAGCCGCCGGGTTCGCCGGAACGGCGTTTTGATGTCGTCTGTCGTCACGATATCGATCGGACATGCTTGCCCGCGTCGGCCGGCGCTGCCATCGCGGCGGCCCGGCAACCGGGAGCCCCGCTATTTAAGCATGGCGGCCGGGCAATGGGCAGGGACCGCGCGCGTCGCCTGTCGCGGGCTCGTGCCCGGGGCATCCGGTAGCGCGCACGTGCCCATCGCGCCGCCGGATTCGCGGCGAACGCCGATGCATCACTGTATTGCGAGGAACGTCGAACGGCGCGCCGTGTGTGCCGATAAAAAAACGGCCCGGCCCGCTTCGAAGCGGGCCGGGCCGTGATTGGATGCGTGTTGCTTACAGCGCGCCGCCTTGTGCCGAAGCCGAACCCTTCACGCCGACCGATGCGCCGCCCTGCACCGAATTCGTCGCGCCTTCGAGCGCTTCGCCGGCCTTCGCCTTCGCGCCGCCCGCAACATCGCCTGCCGTCGACACCGCGCCTTGCGCGTGGCTCTTTGCGGTGCCTGCGACGTGCTTCACGTGCGACTTCGTCGAGTGTACGGCCGAGGCTGCGGCATCCTTCGCCGTGCCCGCTGCCGAACCCACCGCCTGGGTCGCGCCGCCCACCGCATTGCCGGCTGCCGCGCCGACGCCGCCGACCGTCTTGCCGACGCCGTTCAGCGCACCGCCGACGAGGTTGCCTGCGCCCGAACCCGAGCCTGCCGCATTCGCGCCGGCGCCAGCCTGCACGCCCACGCCGCCGCCGAGCAGCGGCGTCTGGACCTGTGCGCCGACGCCTGCGGAACCCTCTGCGCCGGTCTGGGCCGTCTGTGCGAAAGCAGCCGACGTCGCCATCGCCGTCAGAGCGGCACCCAGCAGAATCGTACGAATCTTGTTCATGGTCATTCTCCCCAAAAGACGTTGTTGCTGCGGGCCGCGTTCGTGCGGCTTGTCGCATGCCTCGCCGCGACGTGCGGCAGGTGGAGCTAATGTAGCGGCGCCGACGCGCAAAACGATTGATTTGCGGGGACTGTTACTTCAGTTGCAAATGCTGACGATTGACTCACACTGTTTGACAATCGGGGGCTTGAGATGGGAAAGACGGCGTACTTGCCGACGAGCAGGCGCGAACCCGACGGCATGCGGCACGGGTCACCCCGCGATCACGCTTCACCCGATCGCCGCGCATCGGGAAACCACGAAAGTGAAACGGCTAGCAGGGGAACCAGCCGTTTTTATAGGCATTCCAAAGTATGTGTGTCGACCGGACCTCGGTGCGGCGCGACAACCGGCGCCTCGCGATCGATTCGATATCGTCGGACACACACGCCGCCGCTCCGGCGTTGTCCGATGCGCCGAAGGCGAGCTTGAATGCCTTTTCCCGCAATGCGTCTACTGCCGGCCTGTCGATCGCCGTACCCGGATCGTCGTCGATCGCATCGCATGCCGCCATCCGCGGCGCATCGAGCGGCTCGGCATCGCGACTGTCCAGCGCGCTGTCGCAATCGACATCGCCGAGGGAACCGAAAAGCCTGGCGCCGACAGGACTGCGTCCATTTCAAGCAGACGTGCGTGCGTCATTGCAGCCCCTTAAAGAAACGCGGCCCCGATCGCCTGTTGGCAGATACAGGCAGATCGGGGCCGTGCGCGTTCCGCCCGGTTACGGCCGGAACGTATCGCCGAGCACGACGCCTTCGCGACGCGGATCGGTGCCGCCCTGCAACGCGGGCGACTGGCCGACCGTCACGCGCATTACGGTGTTGACGCCGCTCGCCTGCGCGGACGTCGACACCTTGTGCCCGAGCGCGAGCAGCCCCGTGATCAGCGGATCGTTCGCACCGTTGTTCGCCGCGTTGACGTTCGGATGCTCGCCACCGATCGTGGTCGTCGGGCTGTTGCTCGCGCCGAAATCGACGAGGCCCGCGGACTGCTGCGCATCGAGCCCCCAGTCGAGCGCGCCGACCAGCGTCTTGACCACGTATTGCGGAATCGTACCGCCGCCCGGCGAACCGGTCGCCATCACGAAATCGCCGCGCGAGCCGTCGGCGGCCTGACCGAACACGATCGTCGGCGCCATCGAGCTGCGCGGCCGCTTGCCCGGCTGCAGGCGGTTGGCCACCGGATTGCCGGCGCTGTCGACCGGGTTCGCGGAAAAGTCGGTCAACTGATTGTTCAGCAGGAAACCGTTGGTCATGTGGAACGAGCCCATGCTCGACTCGACCGTCGTCGTCGCGCTCAGCACGTTGCCGTCGCCGTCGACGATCGTGAACTGGTTCGTGCCGTGCTCGATCAGCGTCGTGTCGACGCCGAGCGGCACCGCGCCGAAATTGCCGGGCTGTGCGGTGCCCATGCTCTTGGCCGCGTCGATCAGCGCCGCTCGCGATTTCAGGTACGGTTTGTTCAGCAGCGTGTCCCACGTGCCGCCCGGCAGCGGCACGAAATCCGTATCGGCCACGTACTTGTCGCGGTCGGCATACGCGAGCCGTTCGGCCTCGGTGACGAGGTGCACACCCGCGACGGTCGGCTTGCCGCCCTCGAGATCGATCGCCGTCGGCTTCAGCGACTTCAGGTCGAAGTTCTCGAGAATGCCGAGCGCCGCGGCGACCGCGATACCACCCGACGACGGCGGCGGCATCCCGCACACCCAGTAGCTGCGATAGGTCGTGCATACGGGTTCGCGGCGTTTCGCCTGATACGCGGCCAGATCCGCGACGGTCGTCTTGCCTGGGGTGAGCGTCGAGCCGTCCGCGCCCTTCGTCGTGGCGGTCTTCGCGACGATGTCCTGCGCGATCTGCCCCGTGTACAGCGCATTCGCACCCGACTGCGCCATCAGCGTCAGCGTGTGCGCGTACGCGGGGTTCTTCAGTACGGTGCCGAGCGTCTTCGGCGAGCCGTCGGCATTCAGGAAATACGCGGCGGCCTCGGGGTCGCGCTTCAGGTTCGCGGCGTTTGCCGCGATCGCGTCGGCGAGCCGGCCGCCGATCGGGAAGCCGTTGGTCGCGAGCGTGATCGCATCGCCGAACAGGTTCTGCCACGGCAACCGGCCGTGATCCTGCTGCAGCGCCTCGATGAGCCGCGGCACGCCGATCGTGCCGATCGAGCGGCCGCTGGCGCGCGCGTTCGGCAGCGGCGCCGAATGGTCGGTCGTGTCGTCGACGTAGCGCAGGTAGTTCTCCGTCGCGGCGGCCGGAGCGGTTTCCCGGCCGTCGTATGCCTGCAGCGTCTTGCCGCGCGCATCGTAGTAGAGCAGCACGCCGCCCGACCCGAGGCCCGTCGCCTCTGGCACCGTCAGGCCGAGCACGGCCTGCACGGCGACCGCCGCGTCGGCGGCCGTGCCGCCTTTCTTCAGCACTGCGCAGCCGGCCGCGCTCGCGTAAGCGTTCGACGTCGCCACCAGGTAGGTCTTCGCATAGACGGGCTTCATCCCGGTGCGATAACCCGACGACGCTTCCGGCAGCGACGGATCACCCGGCTGGTTCGAGCCCACCACGACCGTCGCGCCGCTGTTGTCGACCGCGAGGCAGCTCGTATCGGTCGAAGGTGCCTGCGTGCGCCCCGCTTCGTTCTCGACGTCGCCGCCGCATGCCGTCAGCAGGGCAGCCGCGAGCAACGCGGACGCATACGGGAAAATCGCTGTTCTGTTCATTGTCTGTCGATGTTCTTTTAGGTCGTTGCGATGGACACCGCGCTGCCTGCAACCCCCTCGGTGTACAGGCAACGCGTTCGATAGTCCCACGAACAAATTTTTTTCCGCAATAAGGAAATGACGCGACGCGACCGGTCGTTGTATGTGCAGCGCCACCGAACCGGCTTGAGGGTTCGCTTGCTGCACTGCATCGGCGCTCGCAGGTTCTCGACCCGCGTCAGCGCGTTGTCGAAATCGCGCTGGCCACGCCGCTCGCGCAAGCAATTCCTGCCGCCGTGGTCAGCGGCGAATGGTTCGGGATGTGGATGTCGAAGCAATGAAACGGCGTACCGGACGCGTTCCGGTTCTGCATCACGCAGCTGCTCGTGCTTGTTTGCTTGTTGACCTGACGATGCGCGACGACGTGTCGACGACACGCGTGCCGCGCACTGATGCGCCGGTTGCATTGCACGGGCCGGCCGGATTGGAATGGACATCGGGACGATTGCCGGCGTCACCGCGTCCGGCTATAAATCGTGGATGGATACGAATCGCTGGATTCACGATCCCGTCGGCGCCTTTCGCGCATGGCAGGAAACCACCGCGACCGGCGCCGGCCGCCGGCCGTTCGCGCCGCGCTCGGTCGTGCAGCACGTCGCGATGTTCGAACGGTTCCTGCGCCATCTGATCGCGCACGGCGTGTCGCTGGCCACGTTCGGGCCCGACCACGTCGCAGCCTTCCTGACGGAGCTCGAACGCACGTGCGCGCCCGGCACCTCGACCCGCGTGCGTTACGCGAAGCTGATCGACCGGCTGGGCCGGCATCTGGTCGACACCGGCGTGCGGACGATCCATCCGGCCGGCCGGACGACGCGCCATCTCGCGTGGCCGGACGGCGAGCCCGAGCCGTGCTACCTGCCGCCCGACGCCGACGCGGCGCTGCAGCGCCATGTGCAGCCGCGATCGGACGACACGCCGGCCGACTGCCGGAATCGCGCGATCGTCGCGCTGCTGCTTGCGAGCGGCATCACGTCCGCCGAGATTCGCGCGACGACGCATGACGCGCCCGATCTCGACGCGCTGCCGCCGGCGCTGTCCGTGCCGCGCGATCGCGCGCGGCCGGCGCGCCGGATCGAACTCGCCGCGTTCGCGCTGGCGCCGCTCGCCGCATGGCGTGCGCGCTCGGCAGACGCACCGGCATCGGTACTGCTGTTTCCCGCGCCGCGCGGCGGTGGCACGATGAACGACATGTTTCTGCTGCTCGTGGTGCGCGACGCGCTGACCTCGATCGGCTTCCACGCAGCGGACATGAGCCCGCGCGTGCTGCGCAACACGTATGCGCGCCGCCAGTTGCTCGCCGGCCACACGCACGCCGATGTCAGCGCCATGCTCGGTCTCGTCAGTACGCGAACGGTCACGCGCATCCGGCAGACGCTGCCGCCCGATGCGGCCGCGGATCGCGCCGCACACGAGCGTTGAACCAGCTCACGGCACGGGCCCTGTTCTTTTTTTCTATTCGCCCGGCTTCGACTCGATCAGCCGCAGAATCCGGGTGTCGTACGGCGATTGCATGACTTCCGCGACGCGGATCTCGGGCGCGGCCGGATGCAGCGGATTCAGCAGGAAGTTGTGCGCGTGCGGCACGACGACACTCGGGACGCGCAACAGCGCGCTCGGCTGCGTATGCAGCCACTCGGTGCCGGCGCTGCGGGTCCAGTCGACGTTCGTTTGCCAGTCGTCCGGCGCGTCGCCTTCCGCGATCTCGGCGACGTCCACCGATTCCGGCACCTCGATACGAAGCAACTGGTATCCGCTCGGCAATTGCGCGACGGTGGCGATTTCGAAATGCACGAGCGTCTCGAGCAACGCGAGTGCCGGATGCTCGGCGAGATACACGACGGGCTGTCCGGCAAAATGCCAGCGCCCGCCGGCGCGCAACCCGCCGATGCCTTTCAGGTCGGCGTAATTGCTGATCCGCCACAGCGTCATCAAGCGAAGTACCCCTCGTCGATCTGCGTGAGGACCTCTTCGACGAGCCGCGCGCCATGCTCGGTGCTCGCCATGTCGAGCGACGTGCGGCCGCCGAAGCGCTGAAGCCCGTTGCGCAGCCACGCCATCGCCTTGTCCTGGTCGCCGAACGTGGCCGTCGCCTGCGCGACGATGCGCGCGAGGCGAATCGCCTTGTCGGATTCCTCCGGCGACAGGCGTTCGTGCGCCTGGCGACGGTGGCTCAGCGTGCGGCGCGGGATGATGAAGGCCAGCTCGTCCGATTTCAGCCCGCGCTCCGACAGCCGGTCGATCACCGAGACGTCGACACGTGCGCTCGCCAGCTCGGCAAGATCGGCACCCGATCGGACACGGATCGCCAGTAGCTGCTCGAGAATCGTGAATTCGGCCTGACGCGGATGCGCGACACCCGAAGGATGAAAAGCGATGGTGCTCATGACCTCTCTCCGGCAATTTGCCCAATCATTATAGGCGTTTTGCCGAGGACTTGTGGGGGCGAGTTGGGAGAGCCGTTGTGGCCTGTCCGCCAAGCGTCGGCGAAGAAGCCAGCGGATGTGGCCGGCTGTCTGGCAACAGATTTCGGCGCTTGCGAATCGAAGATTCGCCTGGGTGAGGTGATGCAGTTATTCAGTATATAAAATCAGAGAAACATCTGGTGATTGTTACGTAACAACTTTTTTACTGACTTAAGGCGATTCCGCCCTCGGAGGTGCTCGCGAAGCGTTCTCGATCATGCTTCGACGGAGCGTGGCCACCAAGAGACACTTCGGCGCGTTCACCGGAATCTGATTGAAATTGACGCCAAGACGGTAACGCTGCGCATCGCCGGCGAAAAACAGGCGCGCCTGCAACACGGCGGCTCGTCATTTGCTCGAGAACACGCATGACACGCAGAAACAGGTCGCCGCGAAATGCGGCTTCGCGAATGTCGATACGCTCAGGCGGTCATTCACCCGGCACGTCGGGATCACGCCCGCCGAATATCGGAAGCGTCAGGCGGCCCGACCAAGTGACGCGGAAGTGCATGAGCCATGCCGACCATCTCGCCCAAATACTTCGGAATGCGATTCAATTGATCGTCACGCGGCCGCTGGTCTATCGATCACATCGAGACCCGAAAGGCTGCGCCTTACGCCTATGCAGCGCGAGCCGACAGGCCCTCCGGCATGCCCGCAATCACCAGACAAAAACGCTAATTCCCGCGGATCGTTTACCCAGTTGCAATAATTATTCGCTGGAACGCGTATTTCCGACCCGTAACGCGATCGCTACGATGCAATCAACCGCTGAACGCAACAAGCGAAGCGCGAAATCAACGAAACCGGAGGTCATCATGAAGTCGTTCATCTACGCTGTCGTCGCCGCAACCGCCCTGTCCGCCTCGTATGGCGCATTCGCACAATCGAACCCGTCGGGCCAGTTGACGCGTGCCCAGGTGCGCGCGGAACTCGTCCAGCTCGAACAGGCCGGCTACAAGCCCGAAGTCTCCGATCAGTACTACCCCCGCGCGCTGCAGACGGCACAGGCCCGCGTAACGAACGCCGATGAAACCGGTTACGGCGCACAAGCCGCCGCCGGCGTGCGTGCCGGCCGCGCAATCGCGGTCAAGCAGGATGGCCGCGACTCCGTGTATTTCGGCCAGTAAGCCCGACGCACACGGCGCGTTCCGATCTGCGCGCGGCAAACGAAACACCCCGCTCCCGTTCATCGGGCGCGGGGTGTTCGCTTTTCGGTGATCCGCTCCGTGACCGGATCGCGACCGTCGATCGACACGCCCCCGCCGATCGCGCGCCGCGCAGCGCCGTTCACGCAGGCAGCCGGCGTTTGCGCATAGAATGGCCGCGTGGTCGGTGTCGGCCGAAACGAACGCGAGCGAAACCACGACGCCCTGCATGTCCGATCGTCACCGCGCCCGCTGGCCGGCCCGCTGCCGTACTCATCGCATTTTTGAAAAGGAGCGGTTTCATGTCTCAAGCATCCGGTTCCATGATCACGTTTCGCCGCCCGGACGGCCAGGAACTACAGGGTTATCTCGCCAGGCCGGAAAAGACCGAAGGCGCGCCCGCGGTCGTCGTCATCCAGGAATGGTGGGGGCTGAACGACCAGATCCGCGGCGTCGCGGATCGCCTCGCGCGCTGCGGCTACTTCGCGCTCGTGCCCGACCTGTATCGCGGCAAGTCGACGGTCGAGGAAGAAGAGGCACACCACCTGATGACCGGCCTCGATTTCGGCGACGCCGCATCGCAGGACATTCCCGGCGCCGTCACATATCTGAAGACGTTGGCTCCGCGCGTCGCGGTGACGGGCTTCTGCATGGGCGGTGCGCTGACGCTGTTGTCGCTGCAGTTCGCCGACGCGGACGCGGGCGTCACGTGGTACGGCTTCCCGCCGCTCGACTACCTCGATCCGGCGAAGCTCAACGTGCCGCTGATGGGCCACTGGGCCACACAGGATGCATTCTTCGCGATCGACCAGGTCGACGCGCTGGAAAAGAAGCTGACCGATGCGAAGGTCGGTGTCGAATTCCATCGTTATCTCGCGCATCACGGATTCGCGAACGAAACGGCCGTCGGCGCCGGCCGCATCTCCGGCACGCAGTTCGATCCAGTGTGGTCGCAAATCGCGTGGGATCGCACGCTTACGTTCTTCGGCCGCACGCTCTGGGCGAAGCCGCAGTAATACGCGATCGACGCGCTCGCGATAAGCCGACGCAAACAAAAACGCCACGGACTTTCATCCGTGGCGTTTTTGTTTGCCGGGTACCGTCGAGCGGCGTGGCGGCCGGCCGTACGTGTACCCGCTTCCGGACGACGTCGCACTGCCGTTCCGCCGTTGAGCGAATACTGGGCCGGCTGCACCGCCGCGCGAACGCGATGAAGCAGGTCGAACCGATTCCAGGAAGTTGGCACCGCGCATCGAACCAACGACGTTCGATATCGAAAGCAAGCGATTTCATAAAGACGTGCTGGTTGCCGGGGGCGTCGTTTCCCGGGTCGATCGCGATCGCATCGTCGACGCCTGCCTTAAATGCAGGACTACGGATTATTTCATTTTCTGGAGCAAAACGCGCATATGAACAGCGGCAGTGCTGACTCAGGATTTGCAGGACGCGTTCAGCGCGGCCTCGTCGGCGGACAGCATTTCGGGCACGCATTCGCGCAGGAAATCGACGAACGTGCGGATCTTCGCGTCGAGATACTGACGCGAAGCGTACAGCGTGTAGACCGTCAGCTTCTGCAACCGGTATTCGGGCAGCACGCGCACCAGCGCACCGCTCGCGAGCGCGGGCAGTGCGGACGACATCGGCAGCGAGCCGATCCCGAGGCCGGCGCGCAGTGCGGCACCCAGCGCATCGGCGATGTTCACCTGGAAATCGGGCAACGGCAGGTCGAACGTCTCGTGACCGTCCGGGCCGTCGAGATGCCAGCGATCGCGCGGGAACACCGGCGTGACGATCTGCAGGCACGCATGCCCTTCGAGCTCGCGCACCGTGCGCGGCGTGCCGCGCTCCTTCAGATACGCGGGCGACGCGCACAGCACGCTGTGCACCTCGCCGAGCCGCTGCGACACGAGCCCCGAATCGGGTAGCTCCGTCGTGCTCAACTGCAGCGACACGTCGTAACCTTCGTCGATGATGTCGGGCACGTGCTGCGACAGCGTCAGCTCGACCGCGACCGACGGATAGCGCTGCCGGTAGCGCACGACCGCGGGCACCACATAGGCCTGGCCGAAACTCGTCGTCGCGTGAACGTGCAGCCGTCCGGACGGCTTCGCCTGTGCGTCCGCCGCCTCGGCTTCCGCTTCGTCGATATAACCAAGGATGCGCTGGCAACGATCGAGATAGCGCTGCCCGGCGTCGGTCAGCGCGATGCGGCGCGTGCTGCGGTTGAGCAGACGCGTGCGCAGATGCGTTTCGAGCTGCGCGACAGAACGCGATGCATATGCCGTCGTGATGTCCAGGCGCTGGGCCGCGCTCGTGAAGCTGCCCTCCTCCGCGACCCGGACGAAAATGCGCATCATCTGTAACGTGTCCATCGGCCTGTCCCCGGGATTGAGATCACGGCGCGCCGCCGTGCGGCCGTGGTGCCGGCGGCTCCGGCGCAGGCCGGTCTGGCGCGAATTGTGCGGAACAGTACAGCAGCGCTGCAGGCGTGTCCAGTTCGCCGTGTGCGGCGTGATCCGGACGCCGAATCGTATCGTGGAGCCGCCCTTCGCGCCGCGTCCGTGCCGGGCGTGTACGCGATCGAACACGCCGGCACGCAAACTACGTCGGGTCGGCAAAAACTACCCGGCGACCACGATGCCGATCCGCGATTTACGCCGTCGACGGCACGTTACGCGGCGGCCGCCGCATCGAACGGATTACGCAACACGATCGTGTCGTCGCGCTCCGCACCGGTCGTGATCATCGATACCGGCGCGCCCGCTACCGCTTCGATGCGCGCAATGAAATCCTGTGCGGCGCGCGGCAGCGCCGCACGCTCGCGCACGCCCTTCACGGTGCCATGCCAGCCGTCGAACCGTTCGTAGACCGGCTTCGCGCGCGACTGCGCGTCGAGGCTCGAGGGCAGATGGTCGACCCGCGCGCCGTCGAGTTCGTAGCCGACGCACAGCTCGATCGACTTGAAACCGTCGAGTACATCGAGCTTGGTAAGCGTCAGCGAATCGATGCCCGAGATCCTGACCGCCTGGCGCAACTGCGCGGCATCGAGCCATCCGCAGCGTCGCGGCCGGCCGGTGTTGACGCCGAATTCCTGCCCGCGTGCGCGCAGTGTTTCGCCCGTTGCGTCGGTCAACTCGGTGAGGAACGGGCCGCCGCCGACACGCGTCGCATACGCCTTGGTCACGCCCAGCACGTGGCCGAGCTTCGACGCGCCGAGGCCCGTGCCGGCCGCTGCCGCCGATGCGACAGTGCCCGACGACGTCACGAACGGATACGTGCCCCAGTCGATGTCCAGCATCACGGCCTGCGAACCCTCGAACAGGATGCGTTCGCCGCGATCGGTCGCGTCGTTGAGGTCGGCCCAGACGGGACGCACGAACGGCAGGATCTTCGGCGCGAGATCGACGAGCGTCGCCAGCATCGCGTCGCGCGAACACTCGTCGAGCCCCAGGCCACGGAACCACGCGTTGTGATGGTCGACGAGCACGTCGAGCTTGTCGGCGAGCCGGCCGGGTTCCGCGAGATCGCCGACGCGCAGCCCGCGACGCCCGACCTTGTCCTCGTAAGCCGGTCCGATCCCGCGCAGCGTGGTACCGATCGGTTCGCGGCGCAGGCGCTCCTGTGCCTGGTCGATCGCGCGGTGAATCGGCAGCACCAGCGTCGCGTTCTCGGCGATCGACAGGTTGTCCGGCGTCACCGATAGCCCGAGCTCGGCCATCCGCGCGATCTCCGCGAGCAGCGCTTCCGGATCGAGCGCCACGCCGTTGCCGATCACGCCGCGCTTGCCGCGCACGATGCCGCTCGGCAGCAGCGCAAGCTTGTACGTCTTGCCGCCGACGACCAGCGTATGGCCCGCGTTGTGGCCGCCGTTGTAGCGTGCGACGAGGTCGGCCTGAGCCGCCAGCCAGTCCACGACGCGCCCCTTACCCTCGTCACCCCATTGCGCACCCACGACCACCACGTTCGGCATGCTCCGCACTCCATGTGAGAAATTCAGACACTCGTTCGGCCGAGCCGGCCGTTTGTGTGCCATATTGGCGGAGCTGGATCGCCCGATCAAACGATTAAACCTGAACTATCGCGTGAGTAAATTTCACGCGAAACGATGCAATGGCCCGACGTCTTCCTCCGTTGAATTCGCTACGCGCGTTCGAAGCAGCCGCCCGACTCGGCAGCTTCACGCTTGCCGCCGACGAGCTGTGCGTGACGCACGGCGCGATCAGCCGGCACGTGCAGCAACTGGAGGCGTGGCTCGGACGGCCGCTATTCGAACGCCACAACCGGCGGGTCGAACTGACCGACGCCGGCCGCGCGTATCTCGCCGAGGTCGGTGCGTCGTTCGACCGGATCGCGCTCGCCACCGCGCAGCACTTCGGCCACGCGCAGCAGCGCGTGCTGCGCGTCAGCGCGCCCGCGACGTTTTCGTTGCGCTGGCTCGTGCCGAAGCTGTCGTCATTCCAGGTCGCCCATCCGACGATCGAGGTACGGCTGTCGACGTCGAACGAGCCGATCGAGAAACTGCGCGACAAGGTCGACCTGATCGTTCGAGGCGGCCCGCAAGCCATCGACGGTTACGTCGCGGAGGAATTCCTGTCCGAAGTCCGGCTGCCGGTGTGTGCGCCGAAGCTGCTGGAAGGCCGGCCGTTGCGTACGCCTGCCGATCTCGCCGGCTTCACGCTGCTGCACGCGGCGACCTATCCCGGCATGTGGCCCGAATGGCTCGCGGCGGCCGGGCATCCGAATCTCGTGCCGCGACATTCGCTCACGCTCGAGCATTTCTACCTGACGCTGCAAGGCGCACTCGACGGACTCGGCGTCGCGATGGGGCCGATCGCGCTCGTCGCGGACGACATCGCCGAAGGCCGGCTCGTGCAGCCGTTCAGCGAACCGGCTCTGCCGCCGTGGCGCTACTTCACGTATGTGGCGTCCGCGCGCGCGGACGACGAGGCGGTGTGTGCCTTCAAGGACTGGCTGAAGGTGACGGGGAACGCAGCCGCATCGGGCGCGCAGCACTGACCGTATCGACCTGCCGGTCATGCCCGCCATTCAATGTAGGATTCCGAATCAAATAGCACAAATGCGCGGATCGGGTTTGTGCTCGTTCATGAGCGGCATTCTGCTTTTGACGTGCATCGCGTGACCGCGATGCACGCGGCAAGCCGCGGATCGTATCGCAGCTTGCCGCCGAACGGCGCTTACTGGCTTGCGCCGGCGGCTTTCTTCTCCGCGTTCTGCAGGTTCTGCGGATAGTTCGGGTCGTTGGCCGCCGGCTTGTAACCGGCGTCTTCGAGTTTCTTCAGCTCGGCGGTGTTTTTCGCGCGCGCAGCCTTGCGCTCCGCTTTGCGTTGAGCTCTGGCCGCCTTGCGTGCCTGGCTCTTCGCCGCCTTGGCGTCCTGTGCAGGAGGCGTGCTGGCGGCGTCGGTCTGGGCAAATGCAGGAACTGCCGAGCCGAACAGGAACGCGGCTGCGGTAGCAGCCAGCGTGAGTTTTCTGATCTGGATTCGCATCGCTGAACTCTCTTTTCTGATGATTATCACGGTTGGAAAGACCATCGAGATACCGCCCCTGTCCTGATCGGTCGTCATGTCGCGATCGGGACCTGTGCATCATAACCGCGTCGTGAAAAATGTGGCGCCAACGTGCAAACGGAGTTGGGGATACACGTATGGGAGAACACGTGGACGTTGCTCTACCGTCGCGCGGAAGAGACAGGGACGTACATCGCGTTTCGGCGCGCGTGAAGATCGCGCGGTCGAGGCAGCGGAAACGTCGGACGTACAGCACGCTTCGATGATGAAGATCGATCACATGGCGTGATGCGCGGCCGCGATTCCGATGACATTCGTATCGTCGTGTCTAGCTCGCATGCCGATTGCTGTTTCATAGGTGGTGTTAGCAGCACGCTCATGCTTGCGGTGATCTTCGTCACATGAAGCGCAATCACCGCAATAGTTGTCGATCTGTGTGCAATGTTGCCGCTCGACGCGGCTCCAGCGACGGGTTCTCCCATAAACGGCCACGATTCGGCTCGTCCGGTGATCGATGCGATCGTCTCGTGTTACTGCACCGGAAGGCGACGTCGTCTGGTGTGTATAGCGAAATGGGTAGACGCTCGGCGTAGGGTGAAGACGTTGACCGGAACCCCCTCACGAATGCGCGGGGGGAGCCGCACAAGCATTGCGATACTCCGTCCGGCAGACGTTGCGCGTCGTGTTGATGCCGCGACAACGCTTGTCAGTCGGCCCGACTCTGCTCGTGAACACGTCAGGCAACGCGCGCGGGCCACAGATTTTTCATTTGATGATTTTGGCCGTCGAGTATCCCTTGCGGATGCCGCGGCTGCACAGCTTGCATATACCTGTGGGACGCGTCGCCGGTGAGCTTTTCCGGGATCAGGAAGTTTCTGACGGTGAGAATGTTCGGGATCGTTATTCGAATTCGATTGCGGTGAGCTTCTTCAGCGGCCGCATCTTCACGTTGGCTCGTAACACTCACGAGATCGGCCCAGGAGCCGGCCACCTGTGCGGCTGGTAAAGCGGGAGGCGACTCTTGCTTCCGGGAGGCTGTGTTGGCCTCTCGTTGCCATTCAAGAGCACAGCATTACTCTTCGGTCGATCCAAAGGTAGAAAGTTGCGGGACCTCGGGGCGGGGAAGCAAGCCGCGTCTATTTCCTCTGTGCACAGTCCACAGGCTAAATGTAACGAGAAGCGTCGGTAGACGACCGGCAAAAAACTTGTCCACAGAACGGGAAGCATGAGTACAAAAAACCATTCGCGTGCCGTCCAGGGTGATTTCGAACTGCTGTGGGTGAAACTGACAATGTTCATGTGTTCGGTCGCTGATCCGATTTGGCTGTCGATCACAGGAGCGCGGGTCGTCGCGGCCCCGGCTTTTCGGTCCCATAGATGGGAACCTGAATGCGGAAACCGGTGATTTCTGCCCGGTTTCCTCCCATAGGTTTCTACTTTTAGGTGTTGTGAGTGGGCACTCACCTCTCCGGGAACCCTTGTTGGGCCTGAGGGCTTGTTCCATCAAGGCCTCAGGCTCTGTCCAGCAGGCCTGAATCGAAGCAGCGGGATGCTTAACGAACCATAGACGGATCCCATGGGTAGCGGTTTATGGGGCTTGTCTTTCTGTGACAGCACACGTGTGTTTACATCTTTGGTAAACCACGTTTACTTCTTTAACTACTTTTAGACGGCTCACAGCCTTATTCCACAAGGGTTTGACCGGTGTTCGGTACCCATTTATGGGAGCACAGGTGGAAGGGTTTGGGGTTTCAGGTCTGTGGATTTGGGGTTTTGGGTACCGGGTTGTGGGGAATCGGGGCTGTGGATATGGGGCAAGCGTACCCGGTTATGGGAAATCAGCCTGAAAACGAGATGGGTAGTCGTCTATGGGAACGCAGGCAGGTAGCCTTTTATGGGACGTTTTTTTTTGACCCGTAAGTGCTTGCGTGCACAGTGATTTTTTTCGGGGAGCCGTTTATGGTGTCTCTCGATGGTAACCGTTTATGGGTGGTCAATCGGGCCGGCCGAGCGTGTTTCACCAGGACCTCTCTGCTGGCTGCTCCCATAGACAGGATCGATGTCGCGGACAGGTAACCTCTTATGGGATAACCGAATGGTTGCCGTTTATGGGAGCGATTTCTCCCTTCGAGGCCGAAAGTAACGCTATCGCCCATGTCGAAGGTTGCCGACAGGTAGCTGTCCATGGGAGTCGATGAAGGTAGCCCGTTATGGGAGGAAAACGGCTGCGTGTTGCAAGGCACCACGAATCCGGTCGTCGATCGCGATTCCGCTCGTTTGCCCCCATGGATGGGTACCTTCCCTGGGGCAAATCTCGTGCCGGGTTTCTGTCGCCGGACCCGAAAGGTAGCTTCTTGTGGGAGGTTTTTTGGCCAAAAGGTAGATGGATATGGGGCCCTGCGCAGATTGTTTCATCACGAATTTCCCTTTTGCATCTGAAGGTTAGCCGTGATATTGCAAGTGATGCTGGAGCGAGGGCGTTGCTCTGCGGCGTGAGAAGGTATAAAGTCCGCTCTCAACAAGGTCACCTTATCCGGACATCACGATGCCGCGCAAGCCCGCAAGCAAAGGCTCAGACAAACAGGTTTCACTGTTTCAGACACCCGAGCCTCCCGACTTGCTGCGCAAGGCGGTCCAGGCGATTCATATCGCGCCCAAGTCGGGAAAGATCGGTCTGCAGCAGCGCAAGATGTTCAGCTCGCTGATCAAGAACGCGCTTCGGCAGGAGGCGTTCGAGCCGGGCCGGACGAGCTTCTCGATCTCGATCGCCTCGCTTTCGCACGAGAGCGGGTTGAACAGCAACAACACGAAGTACGTGAAGGACACGGTCAACTCGCTGATCAGTACCGTCGTCAACTGGGACTACCTGGCCGCGGACCGTTCGACGGTCTGGAAAGCGTCGGGCCTGCTCGCGGGCGCGGAGCTCGAGCAATCGGTGCTGAAGTACAGCTTCTCCGACCAGATTCGCAGCGAGCTGCTCAACCCGGAAATCTACGCGCTGATCGATATGCGGATCGCCCGCGAATTCCGGCGCTCACACTCGCTCGCGCTGTGGGAAAACACGGTGCGCTACGAAGGGATCGGCATCACCGCGAAGATTCCGCTGCCGAAATTCCGCGACCTCATTCTCGGCCAGGACAAGGCGTCGCAGTCGTACAAGGAATACAAGCTGTTCAAGAGCAAGGTCCTGGTGCCGTGCATTCAGGAGGTGAACGAAGTATCGGATCACACGCTCGAGCTGATCGAACACAAGTCCGGCCGCAGCGTGGAAGCCGTTCAGTTCAAGGTGACGCGCAAGCAGAGTGCCGATACGGTCGAAGACGGCGACGTCAAGAACGAAGCGCTGGTCGAGGAGGTCGCGAAGTTCGGCATTCCGCGTTCGGAAGCCCGCCGGCTGATCACGCAATACGGCGTGCAGCGCATCAAGGCGGCGATTGCCTATACGCTCAATCGGACTACGAAGAAGAACGCGGCGCCGGTCGACAACGTGGCCGCGTATTTCCGCAAGGCGCTGACGCACGGCTACACGCTGGCCGACGGGCAGGGAACCGAAGCGGCCGCACCGGCGAAGGAATCCTCGCAGAGCAAGCAGGAGCAGATTCGCGACAAATATCTGGCGGCGAAGGTCGAGGAAGCCGGCGCGTATTTCCGCGAGTTGGAGATCGACGACCAGACCAAGCTGATCGATCGCTACAACGAGACGGTGGCGGGCTCGAAGGATCTCACGCTGTCGCCGAAGAAGAAGGCGAGCAAGCTCGCGCAGACCAGCTTTTTCCGATGGCTGGCGCTGGATACCTGGGGCGAACCGACCTCGGACGACCTGCTGGAATTCCTGCTCAAAAGCAGTCTCGCAAGCAACTGAACAAGGCCTCGCAACCGGGAGGGCGCCGTGCGCCGGACTTCACCGTCCGGTTTCGCGGCGCAACGCGGATGCGAGGCCTTTTGCTTGGGCGCGTTACTTTTGCGTGGCGGCTGCCAGCTCGGCGACGTAGGCGTCGATAACGGTCTTGAGCCTGTCGGCGAGCGCTTCCTGATGGGACGTGTCGACGCCCTTGAGCTGCAGGTCCAGACGCCCGTCCGGGTAGGTCTTCAACTGGCCGATCGCTTGCGATTCGAGCGCGAAGTCGTGACGAACGCTGTAGCGCGTGCGTCCCGCTTTCTTGTTGTCGTCACTCTGCGCACGCAGGAAATTCTCGAGATCGCGGACCGATTTCTTCCGGTCGATCACGGCCGTGAGCAGCCGGTCGGCCGTCGGTTCGCCCAGGCGCTCGAAGATCAGCTTCAGGAAGTACGCTGCCTGCAGGCCGACCACGTCGTTCGCGCTGGCCATCCGCTCCAGCAGCGTGTTGGGCAGTGCGTTGAGCGACAGCGTCTTGCTGATCGATGCCTTGTCCTTGCCGATCTTCTCCGCGAGCGTGTTCTGGTCCTGAAAGACCTTCTCGTCGAGGAGACGCTTCCATGCGACCGCATCGTCGAAGATCGTCTGGCGTTCGTGATCGTGGTTCGCCCGATACGCGATCGTATAGAGCTGCTCGGGCGTGTGGTCCGTGCGGAACGTGGCGTTGATGGTTTCGTCGCCGTTGATGCTCGTCGCGCGCAGCCGGCGTTGCCCGTCGATCACGACGAGCTTGCCGGGAAACTCCGGGAGCCGCGTGACCTTGATCGGCTCGATCTGCCCTTCCCGTTTCAATGTCAGCGCGAGCTCGTGCAGGCTCGACTCCGAATAGAACACGCGCGGGTTGAACGGGTTCGGGATGCAGTCCTTGACCAGTACCTTCTGCGGCGCGCCAAGATCCGGTGTGCCGGCGGGTGCGACCGCGGCCGGGGGCACGGCGGCGGGCGTCGCGTCGACGACGTTCGGTGCAGCCGGCGGCTCGGGCAAGCGGGTTTCCAGTGCAGCGTTTTCCTGCGCGAGCCCGCGCAACAGGCCGGCCGCGAGATGCAGGTTGCCGGTCGGCTTCTTGTCTTTCGATGTGTCCTTAGCCATGGGCGGCTCCGGTAGCGCGCGTCGACGCGATGTATTGGGCCATTTCCGTGACCAGCCTTTCGATTTCCGCGCGGGCTTCCTTCAGCCCCTTCAGGTATCGATTGTGATGATGGATCGTGGTGCCGAGTGCGAACGTCTGACGGTAGACCTCGCGTTGCGCGATCTGGCTGTCGAGCAAATGCTCCCCTATTTCTTCAGCTCTTAGAATTTTTAAAATTTCTTCACGCATTTTAGTTTTTCCATTAACACTATTCAGCATTAATGCGGAAGAAAGATTCGGGTTACGAACGGCTCGCATCGACTCGATCATGCGAATCATCGCGACGGTGCTGTACAGGTCCGCCGGCGACGGTGACAGCGGCACGAGGCAGAAGTCGGCGACTTCGAGCACGGACGCGATGCGCGGATCTTCGAGGTTGCCCGGACAGTCGACGACGATCACGTCGAAGTTTGCGTCCTGCTTCTTGATTTCGCCGCCGATGCCGCGACCGGCGGGGGCCAGCGAAAGGACCGTCATCGGCAAGGTGTTCTCACCGCTCGTCACCCACCGAACGGAAGTGCCTTGAGGGTCGGCATCGATCAACGCGACCTTGTTGCCACCGGCCTCGAACGCAGCCGCGATGTTGACGGAGATGGTTGTCTTTCCAGTACCACCTTTTTGATTACTGACGGCGATCTTGAAAGCCATTAAATTCCTCCAAGGAGTTTTGCGTAATATATTCAGTTGTTATCGAAATGTCCAGAAAAGTGTTCGGCTTGATGCATGTCTTGGAGATCGTTGTTGTTGTCACGTGACAAGTAGGTCGAACGGCTAACGAACCAATCGTGAATGCTGATCAAGTAAAAATAAAATTGTCGATTACGGTCACGAAGAATGCGCAAAGGGTTGAAGGAAATTCGACTGTCATTGGCGTCGGTGATGAAACTCGATCGCAGAGACTTGTGGAATGGCAGCGCCTTTGGCGCTAACAGAGCCCCTTGCGAATCTGATTGACCGGTTCACGGATGTCGTCGAGGGGCGTCGTTGTCACGTGACAAGTCGCCGGGAACTGGTCGCAGTCGGTGTTGCGTGTCGACAGGAAGAGCTTGATTCGATTGGGATGTGGATTTCGGTTATGCCAATCAACGCTCGATAGTAAGCGTAAGCCAGTGGCTGGTTCAATTGCTTGCCTGGGGGAGTTGTCACGTGACAAGCAACTAGGCTGTAACGCAGCGGCGTTGTAATTTCTCGATAACGGTTACGATCGGTCAAATTTAGATGCGTTAAGCGGATCAAAGCGGAGCGAATTTATAGATAGTTTCTGCCGCTGCGTTCAGTTGGTATATGTTCTGTCCGAGAAGTTGTCACGTGACAACAAAGGCAGCCCGAGCATCATAGAAAACGGCAGGACGATCGTCGCAGTCGTCAGAGGCAAGTGTCTTCGCCGATGATCGAGGCGGTATTCGTCCCGGCCGTCAGGACCGACGGCGGCGATGCCCGACATTCTCGTGGTGGCTGAATGCCATGATCGCTTGGTGAGTCGCACTCAAGGGCAGACGATTATTAACGCATCGTGATGCGACCCCATTTAATGATATGGCTATCGCCGACGTGGTGCGTGCATAGTCCGGCAGGGGAGGGGTGCGAGGCTTCGCTGCATCTTCCAGCGCCACAACCGGCGCAATTCCGTATCCCGCATTCCATATCTATTAGCAGTCTGACAACGGTCGGCACAGGGGTGAGGGCAAATCCCTACGCCAAAGGTCGCCTGCCGGTCCAACCAAGTCGAATCGTGAAACATTCGAAAAAAGTGGGGCGCCGCCGGAAATCCTTATCCAGCAATGGTTTGCGCCATATTCTTCATGTTGTTTCACGCAAAACACGCCTGATTCTCCTTGGAATTGGGGGCGTATGAATTTTTCATGGGCTACTGACGTCATCCAGGAGTTGAGTGGTGAATTATGTTGTAATTGATACGTGATTGGTGGTATTTGATACATTTCGCGCCGAATGCTATCGTAGACAACGTCCAGTGAGTGTTGGTCCGGTGCATGACGATCGCTCGTCGAGTCACTGATCTGATGTCCAGCGCGCTAACATTCAACGCGAGTTGTCACGTGACAACGCTTTTCACCGATCGCGCGATACTACAAAGGGTTGTGGAATTCTTAGGGTCGACCGACGGCTCATTTGCCGTTGCAAATCGGTTGAACAGCAAGGTCACATCTATTCTTCTGCAGGCTCATGTCGGTGAGCTGGTGGAAGTAATGATGGAAGATTGAGCCGCCTATCTAAACTTGCGTGCGAACCCATCGACTCGTGACGCCCTGTCGAACATAAGGCGGTTGAACTGGTCGAGATAAGGTCAGCGCCCACGAATTACCCGATTCTTGCCCAGAACGACGAGGCCGAAGCCGCGGGCAACCATGCAGCCTATCGGATGTGTAGGTGCTTTCCTTCGATGGAAACGTAGATTCGAAAGGGGCAGCAGCTAGGCGCTCGCCGGTTTCGTGCGAATTTGCAGATGCGATCCGCCGGCGTTTGCCGAAGCCTGCTGTCGCGGTCGGTCAACCGGTGCCCCGTATTGTTGAATGAAGCTATCGGGCGGCGCCGCGTGCATCATTTCCGATTCAGGTGATCGTATCGGCAGACAAGCCGCCAACGAACAACTGCCCCGAAAACGCGATGGCCGGAAACGCGGCACCGCCGCGCTTCCGCACGAAAGACGTAATGACAGGCGAACCTATTTCGTCGCTTGCGACGCGCAAAATTGCCACCTGCGCGATTTCGTTGCTGCCGCCGCGTTCGCGTGCTCGTCTACCGTGCGCCACCACCGCTCGCCTCGATGCGGCTCGTCGAGATCAAGGCGCTCGCCCATTCTGGGCGTGGACAACTCGATGCCGCGCACGATCGACAACGCCGTTACTCGCTCGAACGGCTCGTGCCAGCGATGCATCGCGAGATCGAACGTACCGTTGTGGATCGGGATCAGACAGCGTCCGCGCAAATCGATATGCGCCTGAACGGTTTCTTCCGGTTGCATGTGCACGTACGGCCATTGCGCATCGTATGCGCCCGTTTCGATCAGCGTCACGTCGAACGGCCCGAGGCGCTCGCCGATCGTACGGAACCCGTCGAAGTAGCCCGTATCGCCGCTGAAAAACACGCGCAGGTCGTCGTCGACGATGACCCACGACGCCCACAGCGTGCTGTTGCCGTCGAACAGGCTGCGCCCGGAGAAGTGTTGCGCGGGTGTTGCGGTCAGCGTCAGGCCGGCCACGTCGACGCTCTGCCACCAGTCGAGCTGACGGACCTTCTTCGCGTCGATGCCCCATTCGATCAGACGGTCGCCGACGCCCAGCGTTGTCACGAACACGCCGGTGGTGGCCGCGAGCGCGAGCACCGTATCGCGGTCAAGGTGATCGTAGTGATCGTGCGACAGGATCACACCGCGTAGCGGCGGAAGATCTGCAAGCGCTATCGGCGGCGCATGGAAGCGCTTGGGGCCAACATTCCGAAACGGTGATGCACGCTCGGCAAACACGGGATCGGTCAGCCAGAATTCTCCACGCAACTTGAGCAGCAGCGTCGAATGGCCAAGCCGGTACAGGCTGCGATCGGGCGCCGCGTCGAGCTGTGCACGGGTCAGCAAATCGACGGGCAGTGCGCCAGCCGGCACGGTATTGTGCGGCTTGTTGAACAGCATGTTCCAGGCAATCCCGAGCGTCTTGCCGATACCTTCGGCAGGACGCGGCGCGACATTGCTGAAGCGCTCGCCATTGTGCTGCGGCGAACCGCCGGACAGCGCGCGTCCGCGCCTGGCGGCTGCAAAACCCAGAATGCGGTGAATCAAAACAAGAGGCGATGCCATGTCGGTTCGTCCGAGGATAAAAGTACACTAAGCAGTGTAATTTATTTCTGAGATAAGTAAACTGCCCGGTGTAAAATTTCGGTATGGATACCAGCACTCTCCCTCAACGCCTGACCGATCGAAAGCGTGCGGCCATCATCGACGCGGCGATCGAGGAATTTCTCGCTGCAGGCTACGATGCAACCAGCATGGATCGCATCGCTGCGCGCGCGGACGTGTCGAAGCGTACGGTCTACAACCACTTTCCCGGCAAGGAAACGTTGTTCGCCGCGATCCTGCACAAGCTGTGGGATGCGACCCAAACCGGTAGCTCACCGACTTATCGCACCGACGTGCCGCTGCGCGAGCAGCTGCTCGCCTTGCTGGAGCGCAAATTGCGCCTGCTGAACGACGATGCGTTTCTCGCACTTGCGCGCGTCGCGATCGGCGCGGCCATCCATTCGCCGGAGCGTGCGCGCGACATGGTCGAACGCCTCGGCGAGCGCGAGGAAGACCTGACGGTCTGGGTGCGTGCGGCAGCGTTGGCCGGCCGCCTGTCGGTCACCGATCCGGGGTTTGCCGCGCATCAGTTGCATGGTGTCGTGAAGGCATTTGCATTCTGGCCGCAGGTGACGATGGGCCAGCCGCCGCTCACGGCGCCGGAGCAACAGAAAGTCGCGGAATCGGCCGCCGATATGTTTCTCGCGTACTACGCGCGTCCGGACGACGGCGACGCATTACGCGTCGCGCCGGATTGACCGCACATCAGGAAGATCATGCGCGAATCGAAGTCGATGTCATGCACGCGATCGATGCACGCTTGGCATCGCTGAGCCGGCAAACCGACTGATCCGCAAGAGCGAACGCACAACCGCCCCCACACACGTGATGACTGGCCATCCAACGGAAACCGGCGATACGCCGACCCACCTGAAGCCTGACACGAGCGACTACGAATGAAGACGCTGTTGATCGTCTATCACACGATGACCGGAGGCACGCAACAGATGGCCGAAGCGGCGGCCGACGCGGCGCGCGAGCAACCCGGTGTCGATGTCAGGCTGCAGCGCGCGGACGCGACGAGCGCAGACGATGTGCTGGCCGCCGACGCATACCTGTTTGCGACGCCCGAGAATCTTGCGTCGATGTCCGGGCTGATGAAGGACTTTTTCGATCGCTGCTACTACGCGGCGCTCGATCGCGTGAACGGCCGTCCATACGCGGCAATGATCTGCGCGGGAAGCGATGGGCAGAACGCGCTGCGCCAGATCGACCGGATCGCGACCGGATGGCGATTGAAGAGCGTGGCGCCCGGCCTGATCGTCTGTACTCACGCGCAGACGCCTGAGCGCATCCTCGCGCCGAAGACGATCGACGACGATGATCGTGCGCGCTGCGCCGAACTTGGCGCGGGCCTTGCCGCCGGACTCGCACTGGGCGTCTTCTGATTTCGGACCGGCAGCATTCGCGCTGGTCCGCGCAGACAACGCACGCATCCATGTGCGTCACCGATCCTGCAGACGCCGAACCGGCCGAATGCCGGGATCTTAGCTGCCTTTTGCCGTCGGCTCAGGCCGGTGGTATTCGGGCCAAAGACGTTTCACGAGATCGCGCGACGCGCCATACGCATGGCAACTGTCGATCTTGAGCGGCTTGCCTTCGCGGTCGCGGGCGTCGAGCGACGACCGCCGCATACCGACCATCGTTTGATAGGCCGTGGTTGCAACCGGGCCGAGCAATTCCTTCAGATGCGTGCACGTATCGCAGGACGGCAGACGCTTGCGGATCTCGCTGTTCCAGCCGGCACCGATGCTCAGTCCGACGAGCGCCTGCAGCGAGTCGCCGCCGCCGGGACACTGCGCATACGGATGCGACCGGATGAAGGTGGATACGGCGCGTACGACCATGTCGGCGTCGAAGACCAGCGTCACGCCGAGATCGTGGATCGGAGACAGCGCAGCGACCGTCCGCGTGCCGCCCGGTGGCGTGAAATCGCTGGTCTTGCGGTCCGCGAGGCAGGCCGTCACTTCGAACAGGCCGTCGCTGCGCCGATAGCCGCGCATGTCGATCTGCCGATGGTGAATCTCCTCGCGCGTGATGCCGTCGTGCGGGATGTCGTGTGGGAGAACCATGTATCCGCTCCGCTTCGTACAACCGGTTCTTTAGCAGGCAAGAGGGATGCTGCCGGCCGACCGGGGCGACGCAAAACGGGCCAAGGTACGCTGCCGACGACGTTGACCCGGCCATACTACGCATGTTCCGGTATCTTCGTACGCCACACGATCGATGCGGACGCAACGAGTCGTGTACGGGTCCGGTGCAATCGATGGGCGTACCGGGATGTCACGACAGGCTGCGTCGATCCATCGTCATGTGCGTCCCGTTGTCGCGATCGCCGATTCGCATGCAGCCGACGGGGCGCCGTCCGCGATCCGGAATCGTCGCCGTGGCCGGCGATGCGCCCGCGCGGCACGATCTTTTTCGGCTCCGCAACGCGCAACACGCAACACCACGCGCCGGGTATCGATCAGCGGACGCCGTCGGGCCGACCGTTTCGCTCACAACTGGCCCGATTTTCGATGACGGTTGTGAACGACGTGACTTCCGGAAACGTATACATATAATGCGCAACGCGGCCGCGCGGACGCATTTTCCGCACGCTGGATCGGGCAAATGCAGACCGGCGAGTCAGCCGGCCGTCGCGCGTACCGGTATACTTCCCTCCTGCCTTGTCCGGCATCGTGGCCGGGTGCCTGAAAACAGAGTGGCGTGCGCGATGCGGCCCCGTAGTGTTCCGCATCGGCGGCAGACGGGTCGCACGCGTGGCGGCGAAGCTTTTTGCGCCGCGCGGAATGGCCGCACGAACCACACCTTATATTCCTGGTGGATTGAATTTATGGGTTTTGAACAACTTGCCGAATTGCGGGCGCAGCTCGCAGCGAAGGCCAAGCAGGAGCGCAACGCGAAGCGACCTGCGGCGCCGACGGACGCCGGCGCGAAGCCGAAGTCCGGCGACCAGCCGGCCCGCGGGGCCAAACCGGGTGCCGGCTCCAAAGCGCAGCACCGCGCGAAGCCCGCTTCGGCGAAGCCGTCGGCGCCGGTCGATCCGGTCATCGTTGCGATCGGCAAACTGCAGCGGAAGTTTCCGCGCGCGTTCCCGAAGAATCCGGCCCCCAAAGTACCGCTCAAGGTCGGCATCTGGGACGACCTCGCACGCGAGGCTCAGGCCGTGGGCCTCAACGAAGCCGAACTGCGTGAAGCGATGTCGACGTGGTGCCGCGGCAACCGCTACTGGTCGTGCCTTGTCGAAGACGCGGTGCGGGTCGATCTGCAGGGCAACGAAGCAGGGCGCGTGACGCATGACGACGCCGCGCGGGCGCGTCGGCTGAAGGCACGCCGTCCCGGCAAGGGTGCGGCGCAATCGTCCAAGGGCGCGCAGCAGCAGCCGAAGGCCGAGCAGCAGGCCGAGGCCGCCGCAGCAGCGCCGGAACCGGCGAACGCGGAAGCTCAGACCGACGTTGCGCAGCAGATCGAGCAGCAAACGGCCGGAAACGAGTAACACGCACCGCGTCGCCGTCGACTGTACGGCGCTCACCCGCATGCATGCCGCATGCGGCGAATCACACGACAGACTGACCTGCCTCGAAAGGGGCAGGTCAGGACTGCCTCCACCGGCGGTTGACTCGCCGGCACTCCCCCTGCGACATCAGACCGGCAACGCAACCGGACGAACAGATTCCGTCAATCGGCGCTACATCCGCGATGCTTCGACTTTGAAGTTTGCGCATGGATAGTACGCATGCCTGATTGCGATGGCACTTCAATCACATAATTCGGTTTCCTAAGATAGTGATATCGGGATCGTCGATCGGCATGTGAACGACTCTGTCCGGCCATCGTGACATGATGACGAGCGATAATCCCGGCTGGATCGTGACACCACGCGCAGGTTGTTCAGCGCGATGCGGCTTGCACTTCGAAAGGTGCGGGAGGCTTGCTCCGACACGAGCCGACCCGAAGCCACGGCCACCGTTTTTTTTACGTCAATTCAAACCGGATCATGAACCAGAGACATTCCGCGATTCTCGTCGCGCTCACCGCGGCCGCGCTGTTCGGCGCAGCGACACCGCTCGCCAAGGCGCTGATCGGCGCAATGTCGCCGTTCATGGTCGCCGGCCTGTTCTATCTCGGCAGCGGCGTTGGGCTCGGCATCGGGATCCTGCTGCGCGGGTTGCACAACCGTTGTGCACCGGCCGCGGATGCCGCGCCGCTCCAGCGCGCCGACCTGCCCTGGCTGGCCGGCGCGATCGCGGCGGGCGGCGTGGCCGGCCCGGCGTTGCTGATGCTCGGGCTGTCGAGCACGCCGGCTGCGACGAGCGCGCTGCTGCTCAATCTCGAAGGCGTGCTGACGGCCATCATCGCGTGGGTCGTGTTTCGCGAGAACGTGGATGTGCAGGTGTTCCTCGGAATGGTCGCGATCGTCGCGGGCGGCGCGCTGCTGTCGTGGATACCGGGCCGGGCAGGCCTGCCGGTCGGCTCGCTGCTGATCGTCGGCGCATGCCTGTGCTGGGCGATCGACAACAACCTGACCCGCAAGGTCGCCGCGAACGACGCGATGGTCATCGCGTGCGTGAAAGGGCTGATCGCCGGGCCCGTGAACATCGGCATCGCGCTGGCGACCGGTGCAACGCTGCCCGCCGTACCGGTCACGGCCGCCGCGATGCTGACGGGGCTCGGCGGCTACGGGATCAGCCTCGTGCTGTTCGTCGTCGCGCTACGTCATCTCGGCAGCGCGCGTACGGGCGCATATTTTTCAATCGCGCCGCTGTTCGGCGTGGTGCTGTCGCTGCTGATCTGGCCCGCGCTGCCGCCCGCGACGTTCTGGATCGCCGCCGCGCTGATGGCGCTCGGCATCTGGCTGCATGTGCGCGAACGGCACGAACACACGCATGCGCACGAGCGGCTCGAGCATATTCACCGGCATCGGCACGACGAACATCACCAGCATACGCACGACTTTCCGTACGATGGCAACGAACCGCACACGCATCCGCATGTGCATCTGCCGATCACGCATAGTCACGCACATTTCCCGGACATTCATCACCGGCATCGGCATTGACTGCGTCGTAAGCGGTGAACGGCCCGACGCATACGATGCGCATCGCAAGGTGACCATTTATGGGGCATGCGTCGAATCGTGCGCCCGTGTATTTCCATCGTCGCTCGATCGCGGCAGCGACAGGGGGCGTGCCTAGTCTTCCGTCTGGATCTACCGGATCAGCGAACCGTCCGGATCGATCAGTGCGCCGACCGTGCCGCCCCACGCTTCGCGTGTCGGCCGGTGCGCACGCGGCCAGCCGGTCCGTTGCTCCGGAATGCCGGCTGCGAGCATGTCGTCGAAGAAGGCGCCGACATCCGCGAGCCGGAAACAGCAACTGAACCAGCTCGCGGCTGGATCGAGTTCGGGGTGCGGAAAGAATTCCAGCAACAGGTCACCGCGTTTGAGGATCATCCAGCCGTCGTCGCGCCACGTTTCGACGAACCCCAGTTTCTCGTAGAAGCGGGACGTGGTTTCGAAATCGCGCGACGGCAGGTTGGGGCTCGCAATGTCGGTCAAGGCGGTTTCTCCGGTTGGCGATGCGACGAAACGCGCGGGCAGCGCAGCCGCCGCGGCGGCTATCGCGCGTGAGGAAAGCAGAAGCCGAAATCTTCGCAGCCCGGGCATCCGGGGGCGGGCCCCGGTGGTATGCCGAGCGATGCAGCCACTTCCTGTGCGAGGAATTTTTTCCAGCGCAGGTGAGCGACGTTGCGCGCGGCGAGCACGGGGAAATAGCGATCGAGCATCGCCGATACCGCATCGCGTCCGTCGAGCCCGAGGTCGCGCCACAGATGATCGGGGCGCAGGCACGCATGCGCGATGATCGACGCCAGGCAGTCGGCGTCGTCGCGGGTCGCAGCGGGATTCGCGTCGTCCATCAGCCGCGCGTGCAGCGTCGCGACGAATGCCGCGTGGGTGGATGGCAGCAGCGCCATCGCCACCGTCGACACGAGTGCGGCGGCATCGGGGGAAGGCAGGCGCCGAAACTGGCGCGCAAGCAGGCCAGCCAGCTGCGCATGAGACAGGCCGAGAAGCCCGAGTTCGTTGCGGCGCGCGCGTGCCGCAACGAGGGCGCCGAACAGGCGTGCGTCGGGAGTGTCGGCGTTGGCCGCCGCGAGCAGCAGCGACTGCAACGCCCGTTCATGCGAGGACGGTTCGATGCGATCGTGTGCGGCGGTCATCGTGCGCACCTGCGTGACAGCCGGGCGACACGACCCGCGCGAATGCGCGGCGCAAACCGGATCGCGATTGCGCTCGTCATGTGATCACTCGACGCCGACGATCACGCTCGATGCCTTGAAGATCGCGGCCGCGGCCGTGCCGCTCGCGAGGCCGAGGCGATCGACGCTGTCGTTGGTGACGATCGCGACGATCTCGGCGCCGCCCGCGGCCTGGATCACGACTTCCGAATTGACCGCACCCGTCGCGACCGACGATACGGTGCCCGCGACGCAGTTGCGGGCCGACACCTTGCTGCTGTCGACGTCGACCATCACGATGACCGACGATGCCTTGACGAGCGCGAACGCCTGCGTGCCGGCCGCGAGGCCCAGCGAAGCCGCGCTGCCGTGAGTGATCACGGCGACGATGTCGAGGCCGTCCTGCGTGCGGAGCGTGATTTCGTCGTTGACGGCACCGGGCTTGACGGCGCTGATCTGGCCGGCGAAATGGTTGCGGGCGCTGGTTCGCATGATGACTCTCCGAGGGGATGCCGCTGCCGGAGCGGCAGCGGAAGATGAATGGAAGTGCATCGGGCAGTTTACCGTCAACGCGGGTGTCCGTCGTTCTCCGGATGCTATGGCGCGAATCAGGAAAACCCGTTTGCACACGGCGTTTCACGAAGCCGGCGCCATATACCGAGATCTATGACGCTGGGGCCATTACTCGTTCGCCGCGCGTGTCGAGGCGGCACGCGCGGCGGTGGGCCGGGCATCCCCCGCGTTCGCCGCGTTGTCGCTGTCCCATCCGCCGCCAAGCGCGAGGAACAGCCGCACCTGATCGGCGGCGACCTGCCCTTCGGCCGCCGCGACCTGTGCCTGCACGCTCGTCAGCGTGCGCGTCGCGTCGAGGTCGGAAAGGAACGACTCGCGGCCGGCCGCGTAGAGACGATGGGTTTCGTCGGCGGAATGGCGCGCCGATTCGTAGGCCGTGCGCAGCGCATCGGTGCGCTGCACGTCGGCGGCATAGGTCGCGAGGCTCGACTGCGTTTCGCGCAGCGCGTTCAGCACGACACCGTCGAAGTGCGCGAGCGCACCGCCCGTCGCAGCCTCGGCTTCGCGTACACGTGCACGTTGGCCGTTGACGGGGAATGACCAGCTGATCAGTGGTCCGAACGACCAGCGATTGGTCGTGGACGAAAACAGGTCGGCGGCGAGGCCGACCGAGCCGGCCGACGCGCCGATGCTGATCGACGGGTACAGCGCGGCGGTCGCCACGCCGATTCGCGCGGTTGCCGCGGCAAGCTGCCGCTCGGCTTCGCGAACGTCGGGGCGGCGGCGCAGCAGCGCGGCACCGTCGCCGATCGGAATCGGCTGGCGCAGCTTAGGCAGGCGTTCGCATTCGGCGACGGCCTTCGGCAGGTCGGCCGGCGAGCGCGCGAGCAGCGCGGCGAGCTGGTATTGCGCGACCTTGCGGCGGCCTTCGAAGCGCGGGATATCGGCGGCGAGCGTGCGCACCTGCGTCACGCCGCGCGTCACGTCGGTCTGGTTGCCGCGTCCGGCATCGCGCAGCCGCTGCGACAGCGCGACGCGCTGCTTCTGCAGCGCGAGCGACTGCTTCGCGATCGCCAGCTCGTCGCCGGCCGAGCACGATTCGACGTACGCCCGCACGACGTCGGCGACGACCGTGATGCGTGCCAGGTCGCCGGCCGCCCTGACTGCTTCGCTGTCCGCGCGCGCGGCTTCGACGCCGCGCCGCAGCTTGCCGAACAGGTCGATCTCGTACGACACGTTGAAACCGACCGCGCCTTCGTTGACGACCGGCAGCTTGTTTTCGAGCAGGTACTGTTCGGCCGATTCCTGTGCGCGTTGCACGGCTGCCTCCGCACCGCCCGAGAATCCGCCCTGTTCGTTCGCGACTTCCAGCGCCGCGCGCGAGCGCGCGAGGTTGGCAGCGGCGACGCGCAGGTCGGTGTTCGACTTCAGCGCGCTGCGCACGAGCTCGTCGAGCACGGGATCGTCGTATAGCTGCCACCAGTTACCGGGCACCGCATCACGCGATACGAGCATGCCGTTCGCGTCGTCGAGCGCGTGGTTCGCGAGCGGCGCATTCACGTACGCCTGCTGCGGCAGCGTGTAATCGGGGCCGACGGACTTGCACGCGCCGAGTGCGAGCGCGAGTGGCGCGAGTGCCGCCGCGAGGCGCAGACCGTGCCGTTTCATCGCGATGCTCCCGCCGTGCTTGCGGCCGCACCGGAAGCCGTCGATACCGGCGCGACTGCCGACGTCGCGCTGGCGGCAGCCGGCTTCGCGTTGTCGCGGCGGCGCGTGTCGGCTTCGCGCATCGAAACCGTCGCGGTGCGGCCCGCGATCATCCGGAAGTCGTCGGGCACCTCGTCGAGCACGACGCGCACCGGCACGCGCTGCGCCAGCCGCACCCAGCTGAATGCCGGGTTCACGTTCGGCAGCAGGTTCGCACCCTGCGTGCGGTCGCGGTCCTCGATCGCGGCGACGATGCTTTGCACGTGGCCGCGCAGCGCATGCGGCTCGCCCATCACGACGATGTCGACCGGCTGGCCGATATGAATGCCGCGAAGCTTGGTTTCCTCGAAGTAGCCGTCGACGCGGAACGAATTGCGGTCGACGACCGACAGCACCGCGCGGCCGGCCGGCACGTATTCGCCGACGCGCGGCGCGCGGTCGTTCAGGTAGCCGTCGACCGGGCTCACGATCGTCGTGCGCTGCAGGTTCAGTTTCGCGGTGTCGAGCGACACCTGCGCATCGGCGACGGCGGCCTCGCCCTGTTCGACGCGCGTGCGGCTTTCCTCGACCTGCTCGCTCGCGACGAGGTTGCCGAGCTGCAGGTTGCGCGCGTATTCGCGCTTCGCCTGGGCGAGCGTCGCGCGGCGCTGCGAGAGCGTCGCTTCGGCGAGCCGTTCCGCGAGCGTGTAGCGGGCCTGGTCGATCACGAACAGCACCTGGCCGCGCCTGACCTCCTGGTTGTCGGCGACCTGCACCGACGTGATGAGGCCCGACACGTCCGGCGCGACCTGGATCACGTCGGCGCGCACGTGCCCGTCGCGCGTCCACGGCGAGAACATGTAGTAGTTGATGATCCGCCACAGCACGAGGCCGGCCACGACGACGACGATCAGGGTGAGCAGGATTTGCCCTGCCGAGAGCCAGGATTTTTTCACGTTAGGTAGCCGCGAGATGGTGGGAAACGATCACGACGGCGGCAAACACGAACACGTAGATGCCGAGGTCGAAGATCGAACGGTGCCAGACGAGGCGGTAGAAGCCGACGCGCTCGAGCACCGCGCGCACGGCGATGTTGATCAGGTAGGCGATCAGCATCAGCACGAGCGGAGCCGGCACGAATACGCCGAAGATGTCGATTTCGCCGATCATGGTCGCGCTCGGAAGGACAGGTTGGAAAGCCGGATCATGCGCGTGCTCCGCCCGGTGCCTGCGGCGCTTGTGCGGCCGCGGCCGGATACAGCGACAGGCGCAGGCCGACGAGCGCGTGCAGCGTGTCGCGCAGCCGGCGATGCGTGGCGGGCGTGGCCGGCGCCGTGCCGCCGTCGGCCGGTGCGGTGCCCGGCAGGTTGCGGCCGGCCACGCGGTGCAGCGCATCGTCGATCGACGCGAGCAGCGCCGGCGGCGCGGGCTGGCGCGCGTTCGCGGCCGCGCAGCGCGTGTAGTGGTCGGTGACGCCGGCGAGCACGCGATCGATCGCGTCGGGCACGTCGCCCGACAGCCGGCGGCGCGAGCGGCGCAGGTCGAGCGCGTTCAGCGCGATGCGCAGGTCGCGGAAGCTTTCGATCGACGGGTGGCGGTGGTCGTCGGATGCGCCGAGACGCGGCAACAGTTGCGTGACGCGATCGAGCATCCGCGATGCGTGGTTGCGCTGGTCGTCGAGCGGCTGTGTCGATGCGGAGCGCACGACGTCCTCCCAGCCCGAGCGCAGCAGGCGCCGCACCGCGAGTTCCGCGCCGAACGGCCGCGTCGCGCGTGTCCACAGGTATGCGAACAACAGCCCGGCAACGCCGGCGAGATTGCTGTTCAGGAACACGAAGAAGTCGGCTTCGTATGCGCTCTGGATGCTGATGAAGGTGGCCGTATTCACCGCGACGAGCATCGTCACCATGTTGAACTGCGGGCGCGGCAGCAGCGTGCCGATCAGGATGAACGGGCCCGCGAACATCAGCACGAGCATCGCGAAGTCGTGCACGTGCGGCAGCACGACGAACAGGTACAGGCCCGCGAACACGACGCTCGCGGCCGTCGACAGGAAGAACTTGAACACCAGCGGCGCGGGCTCGTCGAGCGCGGCGAAGAAGCTGCACGACACGGCCACGAGCGTGACGGCGGCCGCGCCGTCGTGCCAGCCGGACGAGATCCACAGCCAGCACGCGAACACGATCGCGAGCACGACGGTCAGCGTGGAGAACAGCATCATCCCGCGATCGAAGAAGCGTTCGGTGCCGCCGAGCCGCCAGTGCCGGTAGCGCGGCTGCCAGACGCCTGACTCGTTCGCGATCAGCGCGCGCAGCGAGCGGCAGTCCTGCCAGATGTCGATGACCTGGCGCAGCCGCCACAGCGCATTCGACAGCAGCGCACCGTCCCAGCTCGTCAGCGCACTGTCGGCGGGCTGCAGCGCGGCGATGCGCTCGCGCAGGTTGTCCGCGACCGGATCGTGCGCCATGTCGCCGTCGGCGCCGGATTTCACGGCCGGCAGCGGTGCGTCGAACCACTTCGCGGCGTCGACCAGCAGCGCGTCGAGCGCGGGCGGGCGCACGTGCAGGTCGCGCATCAGCGCGATCAGCGGATCGGCGAGCGACGACATCAGCGGCAGGAACAACTGCATCCGGCCCGCGAGCGCCTGCGCGCGCGCGAGGATGCTCGGATGCGCATGGTCGTAACCCAACTGGCTCAGCAGGAATTCGAGGCCGGTGATCGTCGTCGCGAGGCGCTGCCGGCACGCGGACAGCGCCTTGCCGGCGATATGCCCGGACAGCGTCTCGCGACCGTAGAACGCGGCGTCCTTGAACCATGCGTCGGTGCGCTCGATCAGCGTCGGCGCGAGCCGGTTCGGGAACACGGCACTGCCGACCACGCTCGCGCACACGATGCCGAGCACGATTTCCTCGGTGCGCGCGATCGCGACGTCGAATACCGTGGACGGATCGGTCACGGTCGGCAGCGCGATCAGCGGCATCGTATAACCGGCGAGCATGAACACGTAGCTGCGCGCGGTGCGGTCGGAGATCGCGAGGTAGAGCAGCGTGCCGCACCACGTCGCGACGATGATGCTGAACAGGATCGGCGTTTCGACGAACGGCGGTACGAAGAAGATCGCGGCGGCCGCGCCGAGCGCGGTGCCGAGCGCGCGATACAGCGCCTTCGAGCGCGTCGCGCCGACGAACGGGTTCGACACGATGTAGACGCTCGCCATCGCCCAGTACGGGCGCGGCAGCTGGAAATACAGGCCGAGGTACAGCGCCAGCATCGACGCGGCGAACGTCTTGCCCGAGAACAGCCAGTCGCGAAGGCTCGGATAGGTCATGACGCGGAATCGGCGGCGTGGGGCGGGTGCGGCGTGGGCTGCGTCGCGTCGGACGCGTTGAAGGCGTTCAGCACGCGCAGCGTCGTTTCGAGATCGGCGCGCGTGACGCCCTTGAGCACCTGTGCGCGCAGCACGCGCAGGTCTTCCTCCATCTTCGCGGTGACCGCGCGACCGGCGGCCGTCAGCGAGATCGTTTTCGCGCGCCGGTCGTGCGGATCCTCGTCACGGCGCGCGAGGCCGGCCGCGCACAGCTGGTCGAGCAGGCGCACGAGCGACGGCCCTTCGATGCCGACGTGTTCGGCGAGCGTGCCCTGCCGTACGCCTTCGCCGAGGCGGCCGGCGATCAACAGCGGCGTCGCGCAGGCTTCGGACACGTTGTACGCGTTCAGCACGCCGTCGCTGGTACGGCGCCACTTGCGCGCGGACAGCACGAGCAGGCTGCTGACGGCGAGGCGGAGGTCGTGCAGATTGGTCATGGGCGAGATGATAGGGGCAAAAACATTCGATAGCAAACTATCGGTTTGTTGTCACCCGCGTGTCATGTCGCGCGTGGCCCTGCCGGCCCGTTTGAAGCAATTTAGGCGGCGTGCCGGCGACGGTCAAGCTGTAAGGTTGGTGTCCGGGAGCCGCATGCGGTCGCGCGGCGACTATATTGAATGGTCAGACGAGATCGGTCGGAAAGGGAAGGGCCGTGCATCAGGAAAATGCGGGGCAAGGGTTCGGGAAAGCCGACTTCGCGAAACGGCGCGCGGCGCGCATATTAGGAGCATTGCAATCGCATCGGAGACTTCGCACGTGTCGACCTCATCTTCCCAGCCAGCCGACGCGGCGTCGATCGACGCGTGGCTCGGCAAGACCGAAACGCTCGGCGACGACATCGCCGTGTTCCCGCTGAACGCGCTCGCGGCCACGCTCGACCGCCCGTCGCCCGGCGATGTCGTGCCGCCGCTGTGGCACTGGCTGTATTTCCTGCCCGTCGCGCCGCTGGCCGAGATCGGCCCCGACGGCCACCCGAAGCGCGGCGGTTTCCTGCCGCCCGTGCCGCTGCCGCGCCGCATGTGGGCCGGCGGCCGCCTGACGTTCCATGCGCCGCTGCGCGCGGGGCGTCGTGCGACGCGTGAATCGACGATCGCGAACATCGAGGACAAGACGGGCCGCAGCGGCCGGCTCGTGTTCGTGACGGTGCAGCACCGGATCGAGTGCGACGGCGCGCTGTGCGTCGAGGAAGAGCACGACATCGTCTATCGCGACGCGCCGCAGCCGGGCGCGAGCGCGCCGAAGCCGATCGCGGCGCCCGCGGGCGAAACGTGGTCGCGCATCGTCACCGCCGACGCCGTGATGCTGTTCCGCTATTCGGCGCTGACCTTCAACGGTCACCGCATCCACTACGACCGCAGCTATGCGACGCAGGAGGAAGGTTATCCGGGGCTCGTCGTGCACGGCCCGCTGATCGCGACGCTGCTCGTCGATCTCGTGCACCGCGAACGGCCCGACGCGACGCTCGCAAGCTTCGCGTTCCGCGCGGCGCGCCCGACCTTCGACGGGCAGCCGTTCACGCTGTGCGGCAAGCCGTCGGACGACAGTGGCACGATCGAGCTGTGGGCGAAGGATCAGGATGGCTGGTTGACGATGCAGGCTACCGCGACGCTCGCCTGACGCACCGGCTATCCGACGTTGCCGATGCCGCTGGCGTTGCGCATCCAGAGCGTGCTGCGCGTCAGCAGCTGGATGGCGGCGTCGCCGATCGTTGAGATCAATCAGTAGTCCCACAGAACCGGAACAAAGCGAAAGCCTTTGCCGTTTTTTGCAATGTGGCCGATGGACGGGAACGCGACATGTGCCGCGGCCAGCAGAGCGCCGGTTTCGGCGGCTTCGTCGAGCAGCGCGATACGCACGTCCACAGACGCTTCAGGATCGTGCTCGAAGCCATTTTGCCACTCGGGATTATCGAAGTTGACTTCGAAAATCGCGTCGCCTACGAACGTCAGCTTCTCGCCGTTCGATGCGACGTCCACGACGCAGTGCCCCGGCGTGTGCCCGCCCGTCACGCGCGCCGATACGCCCGCTGCGACTTCCACGGTCTGATCGAACTGCACGATGTTCTCGCCGTAGAGCTCCACGAACTTTGCAGCAGCCTTGCGGAGCGCGGGGGGCACCGTTTCAGGCATCACCGTCTTGCTGAAGTCCGGATTTTTCCAGAACGCCACTTCCGCGGCCGATACGTGAATGCGCACGTCCGGGCGCAGCTTGGCCTTGACGCCGTCGACGTTCAGCCCGCCGACGTGATCCATGTGCATATGCGTAATCACGATATCGGTGATGGTAGCCAAGTCGATGCCGGCCGATTCCAGGCGCATCACCGACTGCCCGGCGCGGGTGAAGTATTCGAAACCGTCGCCGACGCCCGAATCGATCAGGATCAGGCGATCGCCGCTGCGCACCAGCGCGATATTCAGCGCCCAGTCGAACATGTCGCGTTGCAGGAAACGACCATCGAACCATTCGTTGCGGTCCGCTTCGCTCACGTTGGTGGACATGGTGGAGGTCGGCAGCGGCAGCACGCCATCGCTGATCAGCACGACATCGACGTCGCCCACGCGCACGGCGTAGCGGGAAGGCACGAGTTCGCCCGACCCTTCTTTGCCAAGGTCGGCGATAACTGGCTGCACATTGCGGGTTGTCTGGCTCATCTTCGATAGTCCGGTTGATTAAATGGGGGTAAGCGCGTACTGCGCGCCGCGGTCCACGAGCGCGACCACCAATTCGGCGCGTTTCGTTTTGCTCGCTTTCCGACCGAGCGTGAGACAGATTGTAGTCAGGGGGTGCGAGCGCCAGTAGCATCGCGAATGCGTACACCATGTTGTCCGAATGGCGACAATCGACGACGGGCGGCCGCATTTCGACCTGTATTCGTCCTGTACGGCAAGCCGGAGCCGGTCGGGCTCGGACTTGGGCAGGCCGCGCCGTTTTTCGGCGAACACCTGTAAGCTGCGTGCAGGCCGCGTGCGGTTTGTCGAGCAGCGCGGCCGTCCCTTTCACGCATCGCATCAGGAGCACGCATCTTGGCCACCTATATTGTGTTTACACGGGAAAGCACGCAGGACCAGCACGAACTCGACGTCTACCAGAGCCAGGTCGGCGCGACGCTCGCCGGCCACCCGGTGAAGGTGCTCGCCGCCTACGGGCCGCAGGAAACGCTGGAGGGCGACGGCCCGGAAGGCGTCGTGATCGTCGAGTTTCCGTCGAAGGAAGCCGCGCACGCGTGGTACCACGGCCCCGAATACCAGACGGTCGTCCAGCACCGCTTCAAGGGCGCGCGCTATCGCGCGGTGCTGGTCGAAGGCGTCTGAGCGCGGCACCGCAGGTATTGCCCCCGACACGATGCATGGCAGGCGAAGATGCGCTGATTCCGGCGTGTCGGGGTCGAAGTCGATGGCGGTGAATCCGGCCGGCATCGCAATGGCAGCGCACATCGGCGCGCGGCGTGCAGCGATGCGCGACGATGCGTCGAAGCCGCGCCTTTCGCATTCACCCGACGTGCGCCTGCAACGCCCGCAACCAGTACGACACCGCAACCGCGCCGCCATCCGGCGTGCCGATCGCGCGTTCGCCGAGATAGCTCGCACGCCCCGCGCGCGGCGTCATGCGCGCCGTTTCCCGCGCGCCGTGTTCGGCGGCCTCGACGGCTGCCGCCCATGCGCTCGCGGGATCGCGATCGCTGTCGAGCGCTCGGTCGAACGCATCGGCAGCCGGCACCAGCGCATCGAGCATCGTCCGGTCGCCGGCGTGCGCGCCGCCGAGTTCGCTGATTGAATCCACCGCGTTTCGGAATGCCGCGGCCCAGTCGCGTGCCGAAGGCTCGGCGATATCGGCCAGCCGGCGCGACGCGCGCAGCAGCGCGGTCGCATAGAACGGTCCCGAACTGCCCGCAATGGCACGGCGCAACGCGGCGCCAAGCGCCGCGAGCGCACCGGCCGGCGTGCCGTACACGGCTTCGGGCAATTCGAGAATCGCCTGTGCGGCGCGCAGCATGCTCGCGCCGAGATCGCCGTCGCCGGCCGCCGCATCGAGGTCGGTCAGCGTCTGCTCGTGATCGATCAGCGTCTGCGCGACCGCGTGCAGCGCCGGCTGCAGGCGCGCGGCCCACGCGCGGCCGGCCGCGTCGAGCGGCGGCAGCGGTGCGTCGTGCGAGTCGGCCGCGGCCACGCGGATGTGCGTATTCACGGCGCCGCCGCCCGGCCATGCACGTGCCTGCGTCGGCGCGTCGAGCAGCGCCGCGCGTTCTTCGTTCAGCCGCAGCACCGAGATCGAGCAGCCGGGCATGTTCAGCGCCGACAGGAACGTGCCGGCCCACGCGCGCGCGACGACGATGCCGCGCCGGCTCAGGTTGTCGTACGCGGCGCGCAGCACGATCGCGAGTTCCATGTCCGGCGTCGCGCCGAGACCGTTGACGAACAGCGCGACGCGTTCGCCGCCGTCGAGCACGAGATCGGCGACGATGCTCGACAGCAACGTGTCGACCAGCGCGTCGGCGGGCAGCGGCGTGCGGCGTTCGACACCTTTCTCGCCGTGGATGCCGAGGCCGAGCTCGATTTCGTGATCGGCGAGGCTGAAGCCCGACTTGTCGGCGCCCGGGATCGTGCAGCCGTCGAGCGCGACGCCCATCGTGCCGAGTTCGGCCGCCGCGTCGCGCGCGATTCCCGCGACGCGGGCGAGCGGCAGCCCGCGCGCGGCGGCCGCGCCGGCGAGCTTGTGGATCAGCACGGTGCCGGCGATCCCGCGCCGCTGGCCGCGCTCGACACGGCCGCGCAGCGACACGTCGTCGGCGACGATGACGGTCTCGACCGGAATGCCTTCCGCCCGCGCGAGCTCGGCGGCGAGCCCGAAATTGAGCCGGTCGCCCGTGTAGTTCTTCACGATCAGCAGTGCGCCGTTCGGGCCGGCGCTCGCGCGGATCGCGGCGAGCACGGCGTCGGTGGACGGCGACGTGAACACTTCGCCGCACACGGCCGCGCTCAGCATCCCTTCGCCGACGTAGCCGCCGTGTGCGGGCTCGTGGCCGCTGCCGCCGCCGGAGAGGATCGCGACGGGCCGCTGCGACGGCTCGGGCAGCGGCTGGCGGACGAGCACGAGCTCGTCGCCGAGGATCGCGAGATGCGGCGACTGCCGCGCGATGCCTTCCAGCATTTCTCGCACGACATCGGACGGGCGGTTCACAAGCTTCTTCATGACGACGGTTCCTGACGGGTGAACGGGGCTCGGCCGGGCCCGCGCGGGCGCCGGACGGCTTTCGTGCAGCGGATGTTCGTGCGGGTGCCCTGTCGCAGGCAGGGTCGGCATCGCCGCCCGGATGCGGCGACGGGCGCGCGCTTCGCGCCACGATACATCAGGTCGGAACCTCGATGCACGGATCGCGGGCGCGATCGTGCCGTGCCGGGGCGAGCGATGGTCTGCCCCAGGGAATGCTGCTACTTCGCCGCCGCGATCTCCTTCGCGCGAATCAGCCGCGCGCGCAGCACGTTGCGACTGATGCCGAGCAGCCGCGCCGCCTGGATCTGGTTACGGTGGCTGAACTCGAACGCGACGCGCATCACGGTGTCCTCGATGCGTTCGAACAGGTTGCCGTGCCCGTCGTCGAACAGGTCGCGCAGCGCGCGTTCGAGTGCGTCCTGCGCGGCGGCGGACGAATCCGGCGCGCGCGCGGCGGCCGCCGGCGTGCACGGCGATGCAATGTGCAGGTCGGTGTCCTGCAGCGAATCGTGGCGACTTACGAGCAGCGCATGATGGATCACGTTCTCCAGTTCGCGGATATTGCCGGGCCAGCCGTGCGCCTCGAGCCTGCGCTCGGCGCGCGGATCGATGCTGCGCGGCCCGTATCCGAGGCGGCTGCGGTAGTCGTCGAAGAAGTGGCGCGCGAGCGGCAGGATGTCGCCCGGCCGCTCGCGCAGCGTCGGCACCGCGAGCTGCACGACGTTGAGCCGGTAGAACAGGTCGCCGCGAAAATGCCCGGTCGCGACCGCCTGCTGCAGGTCGACGTTGGTCGCGGCGACCACGCGCACGTCGATCGGCATGCTCGTGCGCGAACCGAGCCGCACGACCTCGCGCTCCTGCAGCACGCGCAGCAGCTTGACCTGCATCGACAGCGGCAGGTCGCCGATCTCGTCGAGAAACAGCGTGCCGCCGTTCGCGGCTTCGAACCAGCCCGGCTTCGCGCTGAATGCACCCGTAAACGCGCCTTTCTCGTGGCCGAACAGTTCGCTCTCGACCAGCGTTTCGGAGAACGCGCCGCAGTTCACGGCGACGAACGGCCCGTCGCTGCGGCGGCTGAGGCTGTGCACGTGGCGCGCGATCAGTTCCTTGCCGGTGCCCGTCTCGCCGACGATCAGCACGTTCGCGTCGCTCGGCGCGACGAGGCGAATCCGTTCGAGCAGCGCGACCGAGCGCGGATCGACGAATACCTGCGCGCGGGCGCGGATCGACGTCGCGAGCGCAGGCCGGTCGGGCAGCGTGAGGACGGGCGCGAGGCGTTCGGTTGTTTGCCGGGCGTCAGACGTGCCCGGTTCGTCGCGGGACGGCGTGACGACGCGCAGGTCGGCCGCGCGAGGCGATACGGAATGGGATGTCATGGCTGTGTAGGCATCGGGTCGCTGCACGGGTCGGTCAGGCCACGATGGACATTGCTGCCCGGGTGCTGCGTATTCAGCAGAGTGTTCAACGTTTTGCGCCACGCGGGAAGCATCGATTTCTGATAACCAATGCCGGATTGCTGCGCTGGACGCAGTTGCGCAATGCGATGTCGTTCGGTGAAGCGAATTGTGGCGCGCGGACGTTGATAAAGCATCGGTTTAGACACTGCTGCAGCGATGTGCCGCGTGCGTTGCGGATTCCACGCCGAAACGGAAAGACGCCCACAACATACACCGTGCTGCTGATCAGGAAGCAGCGAATCAGCACAGCTGTTTCCTGCGATTCATCTCGCTGCGGAATATGGATGTGATGCGCCGGCTGGCACGCTTATCGACATGCGGCGATCGGCGAATATGCCGCGACAGGACGTCGATTGCGACGCATTTCGTCATGCAGACGATCGCTTTTCATGGCGATCTCCGCATTGGCACGCTCCTTGCGGACCCATGACGTGACGGGTGCGTTGGCGCCCGACTCGACAATGGGAATGCAACCGATGAGCAATGCCATCAACGTGGTCGCGATATCGGGCGGCCTGCAACGGCCGTCGCGCACGCTGGCGCTGACCGACGCGATCGTCGCTGCGCTCGGCGCCGCGCTGCCGATCGATACGCGGCTGATCGAACTCGGCGAGATCGGCGGCCGGCTGGCCGGCGCGCTGACGCGCGCGCAGGTGCCGGCCGACCTCGAAGCGCTGATCCGCGCGATCGAGACGGCCGATGCGCTCGTCGTCGCTAGCCCCGTGTATCGCGCGTCATACACGGGCCTCTTCAAGCACCTGTTCGACCTCGTGCGTCACGACGCGCTCGTCGACGTGCCCGTGCTGCTCGCCGCCACCGGCGGCAGCGAGCGCCATGCGCTCGTGATCGATCATCAATTGCGGCCGCTGTTCAGCTTCTTCCAGGCGCGCACGCTGCCGATCGGCGTGTACGCATCCGAAAGCGATTTCGACCGATACGACATCGCGAACCCGGCGCTGCGCGCGCGCATCGCGCTCGCCGTCGATCGCGCGGTGCCGCAACTGCGCCCGCATGCGCTTTCCGCCGCGGCTGCGTAGGCCGTTTCCGTTTCCCCTTCGACCAGGACACCTTCATGAGCGTTACCGACTCTTCCGCCGATGGCGTCAAATTCGCCTACTGGGTACCGAACGTCAGCGGCGGCCTCGTCGTCAGCACGATCGAGCAGCGCACCGACTGGAGCCTCGAATACAACCAGCAGCTCGCACGCACGGCCGAAGCGGCCGGTTTCGACTATGCGCTGAGCCAGATCCGCTTCACGGCCGGCTACGGCGCCGAATACCAGCACGAGTCGGTGTCGTTCAGCCAGGCGCTGCTGCATGCGACGACGAAGCTCAAGGTGCTCGCCGCGATCCTGCCGGGGCCGTGGCATCCGGCGGTGGTCGCGAAGCAGCTCGCGACGATCGATCACATCTCGAACGGACGCATCGCGATCAACGTCGTGAGCGGCTGGTTCAAGGGCGAATTCACCGCGATCGGCGAGCCGTGGCTCGAGCACGACGAGCGCTATCGGCGCTCGAAGGAATTCATCCAGGCGCTGAAGGGCATCTGGACGCAGGACAACTTCACGTTCAAGGGCGATTTCTACCGCTTCAACGACTACACACTGAGCCCGAAACCCGTGCAGAAACCGCATCCGGAAATCTTCCAGGGCGGCAGCTCGCGCGCGGCGCGCGACAACGCGGCGAGCGTGTCCGACTGGTATTTCACGAACGGCAATACGCCGGAGAACCTGAAGGCGCAGATCGACGATATCCGCGCGAAGGCGGCCGCGAACAACCATCGCGTGCGCATCGGCGTCAACGCGTTCGTGATCGCACGCGACACCGAGGAAGAGGCGCGGGCCGTGCTCGACGACATCGTCCGGCACGCGCACGTCGAGGCCGTGCATGCGTTCGGCGATGCGGTGAAAGAGGCCGGCAAGGCGTCGCCGGAAGGCGAGGGCAACTGGGCGAGATCCACGTTCGAGGATCTCGTGCAGTACAACGACGGCTTCCGCACGAACCTGATCGGCACGCCGCAGCAGATCGCCGAACGGATCGTCGCGCTGAAGGCGATCGGCGTCGATCTCGTGCTGGCCGGGTTCCTGCATTTCATCGAGGAAGTCGAGTACTTCGGCCGGCGCGTGCTGCCGCTCGTGCGCGAACTCGAGGCGCAGCGGCAGGCGGTGGCCGCGTGATGGATGCCGGCCGGCGCGCGACTCGCGATTGCGGGAGCCTGCGCCGCGCCAGCGCGGCACTCACGCCACGCCAGCCATCTTCGATGCATCGACAACCATCTGCACGCCGAGGCTGCCGAGGATAAGACCCATTGCCCAGCGCTGTGCGAGCAGCAGCGCCGGGCGCCCGTGCAGGAATTTCGCGATGCTGCTCGAACAGATCGCCACCAGCCCGTTTGCCGACGCGAACGCGGCGATCAGCAGTGAACCGAGAAACAGCGACTGGCCGAACACGCTGCCTTGCCGGTAGTCGATGAACTGCGGCAGCAGCGACACGAACAGCATCGCGAGCTTCGGATTCAGCACGCTGGTCGTCGCGCCCATCGCCAGCAGCCGCAGCGGCTGCTCGTTCGGCAGCGCCCGCACCTCGAACGGCGAACGCCCGCCGGGCCTGACCGCCTGCCATGCGAGGTACAGCAGGTAGGCCGCACCGACCGCACCGAGCACGCTGCCCGCATAGGGCACGCTCATGAACAGCGTCGTGATGCCGAACGCCGCGCCGAACATGTAGAACAGGTAACCGATCATCACGCCGGCCAGCGAAATGAGCCCGGCCGCGCGCCCTTGCGCGATCGAGCGCGACATCACGTAGACCATGTTCGGCCCCGGCGTGACCGCGAGCATGCCGCCGATGACGAGAAATCCGTAGAGCGATCCGGACGTATGCATGTTTTCCGCTTCCTGCAACGAGTGCTGACGGGATTCATTGTCCGACCGTGGAGGCGAACAGTAAAACGGGATAAACTGAATCGATTGATCAGATTATCTGAATTAAATGAAGAAGCTCGACCTCGATGTGCTGGCGATGGTGGTGGCCGTCGCGGAATCCGGATCGTTCGCGCACGGCGCGCAGGCCGTGCATCGGTCGCCGTCGGCGGTGAGCATGCAGATCAAGGCGCTGGAAGACGCGCTCGGCAAGCCGCTTTTCATCCGCGATACGCGCAACGTGACGGCCACCGACGACGGCAGGACGCTCGCCGAATACGGGCGCCGGATGCTGGCGATGCGCGACGAGGCGTGGGCATCGGTCGTGCGCCCGGAGATCCGCGGCCGCGTGACGATCGGCGTGCCCGACGACTACATTTCGTCGCTGCTGCCGCAGGTGCTCGGCAAATTCGCGGCGATGCATCCGCGCGTGGAAGTGCGCGTGATCGGCCAGCCGAGCAGCGCGCTCGTGCCGATGCTGAAGGACAATACGGTCGACCTCGCGTGTCTCACGCGGATCAAGGGCGTGACCGGCGAGCTGATCCGGATGGAGCCGATCGTCTGGACCGGATCGCCGAAGCGGAACGTATGGGAAGAGCGGCCGCTGCCGGTGGCGTTTTTCACGCACGGCGGCAGCATGGCGCGCGATCACGCGATCAAGGCGCTGAACCGGCAGCGCATCCCGTTCCGGATGTCATACGAAAGCCCGAGCTACCTCGGGCTGCTCAGCATGGTCGAGGCCGGGCTCGCCGTCGCGCCGCTGGCGCGCTGCTGCATTCCGGAACACCTCGTCCAGCTTACGGAGAGTCACGGGCTGCCGCCGCTGGGCGAACTCGAGGTCGTACTCGCACGCAGCGCGCAGTCCGCGCGCCCGCCGTGCGACTACCTCGCCGAGCAGATCCTCGGCGAATGGCGCGCGTGACCGGCACGTTGCCGGCGGCATTTCAGCACGATTTCAGCAACCATTCGCGGAACGCGACGAGTGACGGCAGCGTCTCGTTTCCCGGCGGGTAGACGAGGTAATAGCCGCGCTGGCTCGTAATCGCGTCGCCGATCGACACGAGCGCGTCGCGGCTCAACTCGTCTTCCACCAGCACCTTCGGCACCAGCCCGATCCCCATCCCGGCCCGCACGGCCTGGATCAGGTGCGACGTCAGCTCGAAGCTCGGGCCGATGCGCATCTGGCGATGGTCGAGCCGATAGTGCGAGAACCACTCGGCCCACGCCTGCTGGTTGCTCGTCACGCCCAGCAGCGTCTGCTGCGCGGCCCAGGCCGGCGAGCGTGCTTCGGCCTTGCGGCGACTGCCCACGTCGGGGCTCGCGATCGCGATCAGGAACTCGTTGTACAGCCGATGCGCGTGCAGGCCGGGCCAGTCGTCCGCGCCGACGGTGATGGCCGCGTCGAGGTCGTCATTGAGGAAATCGATCGCGCCGATCCGCGAATGAAGATGCACGGTCACGCCCGGATGCGCGGCGTAGAAGTCGTGCAGGTGCGGCAGCAGCCATTTCGAGCCGAACGTCGGCAAGGTCGCGAGCCGCAGCGTGCCGGCGCCTGCCTGGTGGGACATGGCCTGCAGCGTCGCGCCGCGGATGCGCCCCAGTGCGCCGCTCAGCTCGACGAAGTAGCGGCGCCCGACTTCGGTCAACTTCACGGAGCGGCCTTCGCGCCGGAACAGCGGCACGCCGAGCTGATCCTCGAGCGTCTGGACCTGCCGGCTGATCGCGCTCTGGCTCAGCGACAGTTCCTCGGCTGCGCGCGTGTAGCTTTCGTGCCGCGCGGCTGCCTCGAACACGAGCAGCAGCGACATCGACGGGGTGAGGCGACGGTAATTCATGAGTTTTATGCAATATTCGCCGGGCGAGAATTCGTTTGTTTCTCGCGGAATTTGCCAAGATACTGCAATTCCCGGTTGCGTGGAAACTTGCTCAAAACTCATGTTTCGAAGCACGCGAGCACACCGGTTCACCCACCTTGCGCCTTTACCCCATGTCGATCGCCCCGTTGCCCCGTCCCGCCAGCCCGCCCGCGAACGCGTACCGTGACTTTCTCGCCGCGCTGCAGGTCGCCGGGTTCGCCGGGGAAATCCGCGCGGACCACGCGAACCGAACGGTGCAGGCCACCGACAACTCGATCTACCAGCGCCTGCCGCAAGCGGTGATCTGTCCCGCGCATGCGGACGACGTCCGGCTGGTGGCCCGGCTGCTCGCGGAACCCGCGCATCGCGATGTCGCGGTGGCCGCGCGCGGTGGCGGCACGGGCACCAACGGGCAGTCGCTGACCGACGGCGTGGTTGTCGACCTGTCGCGCAACATGAACCGGATCCTGGAAATCGACGTCGAGCAGCGCTGGGTGCGCGTGCAGGCGGGCGTCGTCAAGGATCAGCTCAATGCCGCGCTGAAGCCGCACGGGCTGTTTTTCGCGCCGGAGCTGTCGACGTCGAACCGCGCCACCGTCGGCGGGATGATCAACACCGACGCGAGCGGGCAGGGCAGCTGTACGTACGGCAAGACGCGCGATCACGTGCTCGAACTGGACTTCGTGCTGATGGGCGGCGAGCACCTGCACAGCGGCGCGCTTGCGGACGACGAACTGGAGCGCCGCTGTGCGCGGCAGGATCGCGTCGGCAAGGTCTACCGCACCGCGCGGCGCATCAGCGACGACAAGGCGGCGCTGATCGAAGCGAAGTTTCCGAAGCTCAATCGCTGCCTGACCGGCTATGACCTCGCGCACCTGCGCGAACCCGACGGCCGCTTCAACCTGAACAGCGTGCTGTGCGGTGCCGAAGGCTCGCTCGGTTTCGTCGTCGAGGCGAAGCTCAACGTGCTGCCGATTCCGAAGTATTCGGTGCTGGTCAACGTGCGCTATGCGGGCTTCATGGACGCGCTGCGCGATGCGCGCGCGCTGATCGGGCACAAGCCGCTGTCGATCGAGACGGTCGACTCGAAGGTGCTGATGCTCGCGATGAAGGACTTCGTGTGGAGCAGCGTGGCCGAGTATTTTCCGCAGGACGACGACCGGCGCCCGACGCTCGGCATCAACCTGATCGAATTCAGCGGCGACGATGCGAACGACGTCGATGCGCGCGTGCGCGCGTTCGTCGACCACCTGCGCACCGATACGAGCGTGGAGCGCCTCGGCCATACGCTCGCGGCCGGCGACGATGCGGTGAAGCGCGTATATGCGATGCGCAAGCGCGCGGTCGGCCTGCTCGGCAACGTGCAGGGCGAGGCGCGTCCGCAGCCGTTTGTCGAGGACACCGCGGTGCCGCCCGAGAACCTCGCCGCGTATATCGCCGAATTCCGCGCGCTGCTCGACGGCCACGGGCTGCAGTACGGAATGTTCGGCCATGTCGACGCGGGTGTGCTGCACGTGCGTCCGGCGCTCGACATGAAGGACCCGCGGCAGGCCGCGCTGGTGCGGCCCGTGTCGGATGCGGTGGCCGAACTCACGCAGCGGCATGGCGGCCTGCTGTGGGGCGAGCACGGCAAGGGCGTGCGCTCCGAATATGCGCCGGCCTTTTTCGGCGAGCTGTATCCGTCGCTGCAGCAACTGAAGGCCGCGTTCGATCCGTACAACCAGTTCAACCCGGGCAAGATCGCGACGCCGCCGGATCACGCGATGCGGCTGCTGAAGATCGACGAAGTACCGACGCGCGGCGACCACGACCGGCAGATCGACGAGCGTGTGTGGCAGAGCTACGGCACGGCGATGCACTGCAACGGCAACGGCGCGTGCTACAACTTCGATCCGGACGACGCGATGTGCCCGTCGTGGAAGGCGACGCGCGAACGCGTGCATTCGCCGAAGGGGCGCGCGTCGCTGATGCGCGAATGGTTGCGCCTGCAAGGACAGGCCGGTGTCGACGTCGTCGCGGCGGCGCGCGCGCGGCAGCCGTTCCTGAGCGGCGTTGCCGCCCGCTGGCGCAACAGCCGCGCCGCGCGCAGCGGCGCGGCCGATTTCTCGCACGAGGTGTACGACGCGATGGCCGGGTGCCTCGCGTGCAAGTCGTGCGCGGGACAGTGCCCGGTCAAGGTCAACGTGCCCGAGTTCCGTTCGCGCTTTCTCGAGCTGTATCACCGTCGCTATCAACGGCCGTTGCGCGACTACCTGATCGGCTCGCTCGAATTCACGATGCCGTGGATGGCGCGGGTGCCCGCGCTGTACAACGGGCTGATGCGCGCGGGGTGGGTGCGCACGCTGCTGGAGCGGCAGGTCGGCATGGTCGACAGCCCGCTGCTGAGCCGCTTCGATCTCGCGGCCGTGATCCGGCAATGGCGCGTGAAGCCGGCCGACCCGCATGCGCTCGCGGCGCTGAGCGATGCGCAGCGCGCGCGCAGCGTCGTCATCGTGCAGGACACGTTCACGCGCTATTTCGATACCGAGCAACTGGCGACACTGATCGAGCTGGCGGCGCGCGTGGGTTTTCAGGTGTGGCTCGCGCCGCTCGCGCCGAACGGCAAGGCGCTGCATGTGCAGGGCTTTCTGCGGGCGTTCGAGAAGGCGGCGATCCGCAATGCCGCGCAGCTTGCGGCGCTCGCGCGGTCGGGCGTCGCGCTGGTCGGCCTCGATCCGGCGATGACGCTCACGTATCGGCAGGAATACCTGAAGGTGACGGGGCTCACCGATGTGCCGAAGGTCGCGCTGCCGCAGGAATGGCTGCTGCACGCGCTGCCGGAAGCCGGCGCGGACGGCGTGTCCCGTACATACCGGCTGCTGCCGCACTGTACCGAGAAGACCAATGCGCCCGACAGCGGCAAGCAATGGGCGCAGGTGTTCGCGCGGCGCGGGCTGCGTTTGCAGGTTCAGGCGACCGGGTGCTGCGGGATGTCCGGTACGTATGGGCACGAGGCGCGCAACCTGCAGACGTCGAAGACGATCTATTCGCAGTCGTGGGCCGCGCACGTCGATGCGCCGGAGGACCAAGGAGAGGCGCTGGCGACCGGGTATTCGTGCCGCAGCCAGGTGAAGCGCATGTCGTCGACGCAGTTGCGTCATCCGTTGCAGGCGCTGCTCGATCACGTGCGTGCGGCGGGATGACGATCGGGCGGTGCGTGTTGCATTGCCCGTGTGACGGCGTCGCGCGTCGCGCGGCAATCTCAGTGCCGCCATCGACGCATGCGAAAGGGTCAGTCAGGAATCGGCCTTCGCGGCCTTCCGCGCATGCGGCTTGTCGGCCGCGGGAAACGTGCCGACGCCGCGCGGCCGTTTCGGTTCGATCCGCATTTGCCGGATCACGCGCCGGAAGTCGATCTCGTGCGCGGCCAGCGCGCCGATCAGCTTCGCGATGACCGCGAGGTGGGAGGGCACCGTGCCCTTGCTCGAATAGTTCGTGATCGAGCTTTCGTTCATCCGGATCAGACGCGCGAACTCGCGCGACGTCAGCTGCGCTTTTCTCAACTCCTGCTGAAATTCGGTATACGCCATTGCACACATGTTGCTTCGTCTCCGTGTTTCAGAAATCGGCCCGCGCGGCGCCGGCGCCGACGGGTGGCGTTCCCGTCGTGCCGGCGCACTGGCGGGTTACATCTTGACCTGGTCGAGGAAGGTCTTCTTGCCGGTCTTGTAGCCGTAGATCGAGATGATCCCGTGCGTCAGGTCGCCCTTCGCGTCGAACGTCGTCGTGCCGATCACGCCGTCGTATTTCGTCGCCGGCATCGCCGCGAGGATCTTCGCCGGGTCCGTCGAGTTCGCGCGCTTCATCGCGTCGACGGCGATGTAGACCGCGTCGTACGCGAACGGCGCATCGAACTTGATGCCCTGGTTGAAGCGCTTTTCGTACTTCGCGACGAACTTCGCGCCGCCCGGCATCGTCTCGAGCGCCGCGCCGGCCTGCGAGCACAGCACGTTGTCGGCTGCCGGGCCGGCCAACTGGGCCAGCGAGTCGGTGCACACGCCGTCGCCGGACAGGATCTTCGCGCGCAGGCCGAGCTGCTTCGCCTGCTTCGCGAGCGGGCCGCCGGTGGCGTCCATGCCGCCGTACATGATCGCGTCGGGGTTCTCGCCCTTGATCTTCGTGAGAATCGCGCGGAAGTCGACCGCCTTGTCGTTGGTCGCATCGTGCGACAGCACCTTCAGGCCGAGCGCCTTCGCCTTCTTCTCGAACTCGTTCGCGAGGCCCTGGCCGTATGCGGTCGAATCGTCGATCACCGCCACGCTCTTCACGCCCTTCGACTGCGCGTAGCTTGCGAGCGCCGGGCCCTGCTGCGCGTCGGTCGCGACGACGCGGTAGGTCGTCTTGAAGCCTTGCTGCGTGTAGGTCGGGTTCGTGGCCGACGGCGAGATCTGCACGATGCCGGCATCGCTGTAGATCTTCGATGCCGGGATCGACGTGCCCGAGTTCAGGTGGCCGATGACGGCGACGACCTTGTCGTCGACGAGCTTTTGCGCGACCTGCGTCGCCTGGCGCGGGTCGGCCGCGTCATCCTGCGCGTCGAGTTGCAGCGTGACCTTCTTGCCGCCGATCGTCAGCCCTTTCGCGTTGATTTCCTCGACCGCGAGGCGCGCGCCGTTCTCGTTGTCCTTGCCGAGGTGCGAGATGCCACCCGTGGTCGGTTCGACGCTGCCGATCTTCACGACCTGATCGGCCATCGCGGTCGACGCGGCCGCGAATGCGGCGGCGGCCAGTGCAACGGTGATCAGGGGTTTGCAGCGCATGCCGACAATGCTTCGTTCCATCTGCCATCTCCGAATTGAATGTCTTTCTTCGACGTCTCGACCGGCCGGCGGCGGGCCGGGGCGATCGGACGAGTCTCCATACCCATCATGGGCTTCACTTGCATCGCGCCCGGCCGTGTGACGGGCCGCCCGGGCGAGCGGGCGGGCTATCGCCCGGCGCCATGCAATTCGTATGAATATATCCGAAGCCGATTTTGCGCGCTGCAGCGAACCGTGTGACGGGGCGGGCACGGCCCGATTCGGTGCCCGGATTTCGAAGGTTCCGGATGCCGGGAAATCGCGCGACGTGGCTGGCCAGGCTGCGGTTCGCTGTCGATGGCCTTACGGCCACATCCATTATTCGGCCGGTTGCAGGGGTGAAGCCATGGACACTGATACGCGGTCAGTCGGGAACTGTTCGGTCGATTTGTCTGCACAGTTTGGACGCTCGCCATCGCGCATCCGGGTTCATGGAAAAGTTTCATCGAGCGCGATACCTCTCATATGCAACTAACGGTCATGCCCGGCAGTGCCGACGAATTGGCGCGGGTCGACTGCCCGGACAATGCATCCGGCTTCGCAGATGTCGGGGGCTCGCCTGGACCGCCACGCTTTCGGATCGTCGGGCCGGCATTGCCATCCGGTGCAACCGCGATCCTACGAACGTCCGCGCAATGCGACGAAGACCACGCCTGCAATCGCCAGCAGGCCGCCGCATAGCGTTTCGATGCCCGGCCGCTCGCCCGTCAGCACCATCGACAGGGCTGTCGCGACCGCTGGCGTAAGATAGAGGAAGTTGGCGGCGCGCGCCGCACCGAAGTAGCCGAGTGCGAAGGTCCAGGTCGCGTAACCGAGTGCCGCGGGAAATACGCCGAGGATCAATACCGCCAGCGTCGTGTCGTGCGACGCGCCGCCGAGCGAGTGGAGCGCGCCGGGCAACCAGGGTGTGAGCAGCAGCGCGCCGGCCAGCAGCGTGTACGCGGCACAGGGCAGTGCGCCGTACACGGGAATCAGCCGCCGCTGCAATACGAAATAGCTGGCCGAACACAGGGCCGCGCCGAGAATCAGCGTGCTCCCCGAGCCGAGGACAAGCCCGCCCGGCTGCCCATGCGCGATCACCGCAATGCCGGCCAGGCTGACCAGCGAACCGAGCCATCCGCGGAGATTGAATCGTTCGCCGAGAAACACGGCGGCAAGCAGCGCCGTGAAGATCGGCAGCGTGTTCACGATGAAACTCGCCGCGCCGGCCGACACGGTTCGCTCGCCGGTATTGAGCAGTGCGTTATAGAGCGCGATGCCGAGGAAACCGCAGGCCAGGAAGCGCAACGCGTCGCGTTTCGCGGGCCTCGTAGGCCGCCGCCACGCAAGCCACGCGATCACGAGCAACGCGGCGGCGGCAAAGCGCGCCGCTGCGAGTTGCAGGGGCGCCAGGCCGTGCAGGCCGATCCGGATGAACGGGAATGCGGAGGCCCACGACACGATCGTGAAAGCGACCGCGCCTGCCGCGACCAGCGGTTGTCGCGCGCCGCGCGACGACGGTGAGGAAAGGGTATTCATGCGGCAATGGTGCGATGTTGCGAGATGTTAAGCTAGCGCACAGATCAACATCCGGATATGACCATGGCTCACAGCTCGGTTCGGCGGCGAGCCGATAGTCCGGCGCGTGTGCGTCAGGTTGCGGATGCACTGCCGGTTGCAGCGTCGGCGCCTGGCCCGCGGCCGCCGCTTGCCAGCCTGGAGACCGTCTGCACGGTGGCACGTCAGGGTTCGTTCCTGGCGGCCGCCGATGTTTCCGGCGTGACGCACGGCGCGATCAGCCGGCGGGTGGCCGCCGTGGAAAACTGGCTGGGCATGGCGCTGTTCGAACGTCATGCGCGTGGCGTGCGCCTGACGCCGGACGGGCAGCGCTTCGTCGGCCGGATCGAACAGGCGTTCGCGATCATCGACAGCGCGGCCGACCAGTGGCGCTCGCCGCGTACGCCGCGACTGGTCAGGATGAGCGTGGTGCCGGCATTCGCGCAGCTCTGGCTGTTCGAGCGGCAGCATGCGCTCGAGAGCGAGGCCCCCGCGTTGCGGATCGAACTCGGCATCGAGCTTCGCAACGTGGATATCGCCGGCGGCGAAGCGGATCTGTCGATCCGGTATGGGCGCGGCAACTGGCGTCAGCTCGAAACCCGCGCGTTCATGCCGGAGCGGCTTTATCCGGTCGCGCATCCGCGGCTCGCGGCGCAACTGGCGAAGGCGCGCCGCCGGCACGGCGATGCCGCGCTGCTCGAGATGCCGCTGCTGCACGATTCCGATGTGACCGGATGGCGCACCTGGTTCGACGCGCTGGGCATTCCGTTCAAGCCGCGTGCGCAGGATCGCCGCTTCGAGGATTACAACCTGGTGCTGGCGGCAGCCGAAGCAGGGCTCGGCGTGGCGCTGGCGCGGACGCCGCTCGCGGACGCGTATCTGAAGCGCAGCGAGCTCGTTCGGGTGAGCCGCCACGAGGTCGATTCGCTGCTCACGTACCACTTCGTGCATGCGAAGGGGGAGAGTCGGCCGGAGGTGCTCGCGTTGATGGAGCGGATGCGGGCGGCGTTGGCGGAGCAGGGTTAGGTGGTGGGGGCGAGGGGGCCTGCTTCGGCGGCGCGCTCGGGGCCCGTGCCTGGATACATGGAGATGGGCCGCGGGATCGTCGACAACGCGACCGCGGAAACGATGAGGTTGGAGAGATGAACGCAAATCGAGAAATTGTGCAGCCGTTCGGATGCACGGGAGGTACACGATGAACAGACCAGACAAGTCGTCGAAAGCGCGTGCGGCGCTTGATCAGTTGTTCTCGGGCCTTGCGCCCGCGGACGCGAAGAGTGCGTCACGTCCGGGCAATCCGTTCGAAGCGGCGGGAGACGAGGTGTCCACCGACGCCGACGGCCGGGTTGAAGTGACGCTGTCGACCAGAATCCAGTTGCGCGGCTATCCGGGCGCGGACGCGTTCATGAAGCGCATGGCCGAAGCGTGGGGCCTCGAGTGGGGGACGTATGACAGCGTTCAGGCCATCGCGAAGCTGCCTGCCGGATGGCGCTCGCGCCGGCTTCCGGAAGTCACGCAGATCGTCGACGGACACGATGTGCTGCGCGCGGAGAGCAGCCTGCAGGGCGGCGAGATGTCGTATCTGAAAGTGAACCCGCGGTACTACATCGACGCACGCAAGGGGTTCGGCTGGGGAAAGTCGTCGAAGGCGTCCGACGATCCGGATCTCGACGGTCCCGACTGGAACTGCTTCGTGATCGATCGGGAAAAGTCCATCGAAGTGCACGAATTGACGACCTCGTCGTTGAAAGCCGATATGGACAATGCCCGCGCGACATTGCTGAAATGGCTTGACGAACACTATCCCAAACATCGCGATCCGTTTGCGTACTGGACGGACTGCGAAGGGGCGTCCTGACTTTGCGTGGCAGCCCGGTTCGGTATCGCGGGCACACGCTGCGCGATCGGAATCGGAGCGAACGGCGCGCACGCCGCTTCGATGCATCGGCCGGTCGCGATGGGGGCGCCAATTGAAACAAACCAGTCCGGTCCCGGTTCTCTGGGCAGCGTTTGGCGCGGCTGTCGGGTCGACCGTCATCGAGCTGCTGCTCTGGTCGATCGCCGGCGATGACGCCGTTCGGAACCTGTTTCGCGACGCGCGCCTCACGGCAGCGATCGTGATGGGGCGCAGCGCGCTCGGGCCGTCCGCCGGCTTCGATCCGCTGGTCATGGGTGTCGCGACACTCGTGCATGCCGCTCTGTCGCTTGCGTACGCGGCCGTGCTGGCAAAGGTGGTCCGGAACATGTCGCTCGGGGCCGCGCTTCTCGCCGGCGGCGCGTTCGGGCTCATCCTGTACGGCGTCAACCTGCACGCCTTCACGGCGATTTTCCCGTGGTTCATCCCGGTTCGCGGAGCGATCACGCTGGTGGCCCATCTGGTATTCGGGGTTACGGCAGCGGCTATCTACCACGTCGTCAAACGCCCGGTTTGACGGTGACCGCCGCAACGATTGCCGACGGCTCCCGCTTCCGTCATTCGCATCCCGACCCCTGGAATAACCGGGCGTGCAGCTTCGTTTAGCCGTCAGGAGACCCGATACGAAGCGGTGGCCCGTTGCCGCCGCGCGATGAATCTTGCGCAAGCAATCCAGCGTGCCGGGCGCCGCCCGTGACGCCGGCGGTCAAGTGGTCGGGGCAACAATGCAGGAGCCGATCATGTGCAACATGTTTCGATTCGGGATAGGCATCGTCTGTCTTGGCCTTTCCGCGCCCGTCCTTGCGCAAATGGACGACGAATTACCGGACTACGGCACAAACTGCCGCGCGGTCGTCGCGCAAGCGAACATCGACGGCACGGAACAGCAAATCGTGGGGCGGGCGTGCCTGCAAAGCGATGGCACATGGCGGATCGTGCAAAGTGACGATGGCAGCGTGCTGTGGTACCCGGCGGCGGCCTATCCGTATCCCGACCCGTGGTATTGGGGGCCGCCGCTTTTCATCGGCGCGGGCGTGAGCTTCGTCTTCGTCGATCGGTTCCGTCATTTCCACCACTTCGATCACTTCAATCAGATGGATCATCGCCGCTTCGGCGTGCCGATGGGCGCAGGCTTTCACCGTGGCCCGTTCCTCGGCGGCGGCGGGCATGGGTTCGGCGGCATGCATCGGTTCGGTGGCATGAGCGGGGCTGGCGGAATGCGGCGCCATTAGGCCTGCGTTTCGACGTACGGCAACCGCGTTGCCCGGTTCAAACGCTAAGTTTAGCTGAACGTTTTGCACGGAAGCGCGAACAGAGTAAACGGCGCAGGCGCGCACCATGGTGCGCGCCTGTCTGGCTGTCGCGATCAGAACTTGTGGCGAATCCCGACGATCGCGAGTTCCTGCGTATCGGTGCCGGAGTTCACGCCGTACGAGCCGACCGACGCGGCGGCCTTCACGGTCGCGCCGCTCGCGTTGAGCGTGTTGCCGCTCGCCTTCTGATAGCCGAACAGCGCGTACAGGTCGGTGCGCTTCGACAGCGCGTAGTCCGCGCCGAGGTTGACCTGGTTGTAGTGCGCGGAAGCCGGGCCCGTCAGCGACGTGTAGTTGTAGCCGACGCCCGCGCGCAGCGCCGGCGAGAACTGCCAGTTGAAGAACGCCGAGCCGTTGTTGAACTTCGCGTTCTGGCTGAACGCCGACAGCGTGTCCGCGCCGTACTGCGTGTTCGAATACGCGAGGCCGAAGGTCGCCGGCCCGGCCACGTACTGGCCGGCCACGCGCACGATCCGGATCGACTTCGCGCTCGAAAAGCCCTGGTTGATCACGGTATTGAACAGCGTGTCCGAGCTGCTCGACCACGTGCGCACGCCGTTGGCGACCGTCGAGCCGCCGTTCGCGTAGAAGAAGCCGGCGCCGAGCGACAGCGGGCCGTTCGCGTAGCTCGCGCCGAAGCTGTACGTGCGGCCGTTGCCGGTGGCGCCCGCGACGCCGCCGAAGCCGTACAGCGCCGCGAACTGGAAGCCCGAGATCAGCGGGCTCGTGTATTTCACCGAGTTGCTGACGCGCAGGCTGTTGTCGTAGTTGTCGAGATCGCCCGGCGTCGCGAATACGCCGCCGAAGTAGTTGTCCTGCGTGAGGCCCTGCACGAGATCGACGACCGGATCGTACTGGCGGCCGAGCGTCACGGTGCCGTACGTGCTGCTCGCGAGCCCGACGACGGCCTTGCGGCCGAATTCGCGCTGGCCCTGGCCGAGCGCGCCGGTGCCGATGTTGAAGCCGTTCTCGAGCTGGAACAGCGCGGACAGCCCGCTGCCGAGATCCTCGATGCCGCGCAGCCCCCAGCGGCTGCCCGACAGGTTGCCGCTGCTGAACTTGACGAGGCTCGACGCGTTGCCGCCGCTCGCGTTCTGCGCGTTGTGCACGTATGCGATGCCCGCGTCGGCGATGCCGTACAGCGTGACGCTGCTTTGCGCATGCGCGCCGGCGGCGCAGAGCGCGGCCGGCAGCGCGAGCAGTGCGAATGAGCGGATTCGTTTCATGGTCGGATTCCCCCGTTGGTCGATGTGTCTGACGAGTCGATGAACGATACGGACAGCGCATCGTCGAGGGAACCAACAAATTGTCGAATCGTTATGAGGCGGCGCGACGCTCCGGTTGCCGCCGTATGGTTGTGCTGGCAACCGATGCGGCAGGGGCACGCCGTTTCAGGCGTCTGCGCTATTGGGCACGACGCCTGGCGTTTCGACACGGCGCCTACTGCTCCGCCCCCTCCGCTTCCGCCGTTTCGCCGAGGAACCCGCCGCTCTGGTGCGCCCACAGCGCCGCATAGATGCCGCCCGCCTGCAGCAGTTGCTGGTGCGTGCCTTCCTCGACGATGCGTCCTTCGTCGAGCACGATCAGCCGGTCCATCGCCGCGATCGTCGACAGCCGGTGCGCGATCGCGATCACCGTCTTGCCGCTCATCAGCGTGTCGAGGCTGCGCTGGATCGCGACTTCGACCTCGGAATCGAGCGCGCTGGTCGCTTCGTCGAGCACGAGGATCGGCGCGTCCTTGAGCATCACGCGCGCGATCGCGACACGCTGCCGCTGGCCGCCCGACAGCTTCACGCCGCGCTCGCCGACCTCGACGTCGTAGCCGCTGCGCCCGTGGCGATCGCGCAGCCGGTCGATGAACTCGGACGCCTCCGCGCGCGCGGCCGCGTCCTGCATTTCGCGCTCGGTTGCATCGGGTCGACCGTACAGCAGGTTCTCGCGCATCGTCCGGTGCAGCAGCGACGTATCCTGCGTGACCATCCCGATCGCGCTGCGCAGGCTGTCCTGCGTGACGTGCGCGATGTCCTGCCCGTCGATCCGGATCGTGCCGCCGCCCACGTCGTAGAAGCGCAGCAGCAGGTTCACGAGCGTCGACTTGCCGGCGCCCGAGCGACCGATCAGGCCGATCCGCTCGCCCGGCCGGATCGTCAGGTTCAGCCCGTCGAACACCGCGCGGTCGTTGTCCTCGTGCGCGAACTGCACGTTGTCGAACACGATCCCGCCGCGCTGCACCGCGAGCGGCTTCGCATCGGGCGCGTCGACCACGCTGCGCACCTTCGTCAGCGTGTTGATGCCGTCCTGGATCGTGCCGACGTTCTCGAACAGCTCGGTCATCTCCCACATGATCCAGTGCGAATAGCTCGACAGGCGCAGCGCCATCGCGATCACGGCCGCGACGACGCCCGCGCTCGCTTCGCCATGCATCCACAGATACAGCGCGAGGCCGGTCGAGCCGACCAGCAGCAGCGTCGACAGCAGGTGGTTGACGATCTCGAACGCGCTGACGAGCCGCATCTGCGCGTCGCCGGTCGCCTTGAACGCTTCCATCGCACGGCGTGCGTGGTCGGCTTCGCGCCGCGTATGCGAGAACAGCTTCACGGTCGTGATGTTCGAATATGCGTCGGTGATGCGGCCCGTCATCAGCGCGCGCGCGTCGGCCTGCCGGCTGCCGACGGCGCCGAGTCGCGGCACAAAAAACGCGCATGCCGCGCCATAGCCGAGCGCCCACAGCGCGAGCGGAATCATCAGCCGCCAGTCGAAGCTCGCTGCAAGCGCGAGGATGCCGATCAGGTAAGCAGCGACGCCGATCACGACGTCGACCGACATGAACAGCGCATCGCGCACGGCGAGCGCGGTCTGCATGATCTTGGTCGTCACGCGGCCGGCGAATTCGTTCGCATAGAACGACAGGCTCTGGTCGAGCATCAGCCGGTGAAACAGCCAGCGCAGCCGCATCGGGAAGTTGATCGCAAGCACCTGGTGCTTGACCATCGTATGCAGCGCGATCAGCAGCGCGCTGCCGACGAGGATCGCCGCGAAGCCGGCGAGCGTGCCGAAGTGGCGGCCGCCGAACTCCCCCGGCGTCGCCGCCGACGACAGCCAGTCGACCACGCGCCCCATCATCGCGAACAGTGCGGCTTCGTACGCGGCCAGCGCGGCCGACGTCAGCGCGATCAGCAGAATCCAGCCGCGTGCGCCTTTCGTGCACGCCCAGACGAACGAAAAGAATCCCTTCGGCGGCGTGACGGGATCTTCGAGCGGGAAAGTCGGCAGGCGCCGTTCAAACCACGAGTACATCGACTGTTCTCCTTATTCGGTCCGACGCAGCGGGCGGGCCGGTGATGCAGGTGCCGGGCGCGACGCGATGTCGGGGTGCTGGCGCGCACATCCGACCGACGATTGCGTCGTGGTCGCGTCGCCCGGCTGCGAGTGTCGCATCGATTCGATCGGGCTGCAGGCCGGTTGTAAGCAGCAGCGGCCGTGCGGGGCGGCGCGCGCCTGTACCGCAGGGCTTTCGGGACTTTTCATCCCGCCCCAAAAAAAGTCCTTGACTGTCTATCTATGAGTAGATAAAGTTCGATCCATGGAAACGAAACCGACCGTCCGCGAACAGATTCTCGACCACGCGATCACGCTGATGATGCTGCGCGGTTACAACGGCTTCAGCTATCGAGACCTGTCCGACCTGGTGGGCGTGAAGACGTCGAGCATCCACTATTACTTCCCGTCGAAGGACGATCTCGTGCTGGAAGCGGTAGCGGCCTACAGCGACGAAGTCCTCGCGGCCATGCGGGCGATCGATCCGGCGTTGCCGGCCGACGTGAAGCTGAGCCTGTACACGAAGCTGTTCGGCCGGACGCTCGGCGACGGCAACCAGATCTGCCTGTGCGGGATGCTCGCGGCCGACATCGAATCGTTGCCGGAGAACGTGCGGCAGGCCGTGCAGGCATTTTTCAAGGCCAACGAGAACTGGCTTGCGGAATTGCTGGCGCAGGGCGCGAAGGAAGGCACGTTGCAGTTCAGCGGCAAGCCCGAAACGGCGGCGCGCGCGTTGTACGCGGCGTTCCAGGGCAGCGTGCTGGCCAGCCGGCTGTTTCACACACGGGCGCGTCTCGAGGATGTCGAGGCCGTCTGGAAGACCCGGCCCTGACGGACGGGGCAAGCAGTCAGGCGGTTCGCCGCCTTTTGTCGGGTTTGGTTATCTATCTTTTAGTAGATAGATTTTTTGGAGCAGATGGAGTGACCATCTGCATTTTTTGGGGCGTTTATCTATCTATGAGTAGATAAACAAGCGTGACGCCGGCGGCAAGGCCTTCGGCGCCCGGTCCCGGGTTGGAAGGCTGTTTCACTCACTGATTGAAAAGGAGTCTGTCATGTCGATCGAAAAAGTGCTGTACCGCGCCCATGCAAAAGCCACCGGCGGCCGCGACGGCCGTGCCACGGTGCCCGAAAGCGGCCTGGACCTGAAGCTGACCACGCCGCGCGAACTCGGCGGCGCGGGCGGCGCAGGCGCGAATCCCGAGCAACTGTTCGCGGCCGGCTATAGCGCGTGCTTCATCGGCGCGATGAAGTTCGTCGCGGCCCGCGACAAGATCGCGATCCCCGCGGATGCCGCCATCGAAGGCAGCGTCGGCATCGGCGCGATCCCGAACGGCTTCGGCATCGAAGTCGAACTGAAGATTTCGCTGCCGGGCCTCGATCGCGACACCGCGCAGACGTTGATCGACCGTGCACACGTCGTCTGCCCGTACTCGAACGCGACGCGCGGCAACATCGACGTCACGCTCACGCTCGTCTGATCGCACGTACTACGAACCATTGATCGCCATTCACCGGTTAAGCCAAGGAGTTTCATCATGAAGATCGTCAAGCCGCTGCTGATCGCCGCCGCCGTCGCGGCCGCGTTGTCCACCGCGTCCGCCGCATTCGCCGCCGGCGCCGAAGCCGTCCGGCCCGATGCGGCGACGAGCGGGTTCCTCGCCGCGCTGAACGGCCAGAAGGGCCCCGGCCTCGAAACGTTGAGCCCCGCGAAGGCACGCCAGGTGCTGGTCGACGCGCAGAACGGCCCGAAGGTCGACCTGTCGGGCATCGACGTGTCGAACCGCACGATCGAGCAGGACGGCTTGGCGGTGCCGATCACGATCGTTCGCCCGCAAGGCGCGACGGGCACGCTGCCGGTGTTCATGTTCTTCCACGGCGGCGGCTGGATTCTCGGCGACTTCCCGACGCATGAACGCCTCGTGCGCGATCTCGTCGTGCAGTCGGGCGCCGTCGCGGTGTTCGTGAATTACACGCCGTCGCCGGAAGCGCATTACCCGGTCGCGATCAACCAGGCGTATGCGGCGACGAAGTGGGTGGCCGCGCACGGCGCGGAGATCGGCGTCGACGGCGGCCGCCTCGCGGTGGTCGGCAACAGCGTCGGCGGGAACATGGCGGCCGTGGTGTCGCTGATGGCGAAGGACAAGGGCGGCCCCGCGATCCGCTTCCAGGGCCTGATGTGGCCTGTCACGGACCACGACTTCAATACGGGCTCGTACAACGCGTATCAGCAGGGCCACTTCCTGACGCGGCCGATGATGAAGTGGTTCTGGGACGCCTACACGAAGAACGAAGCGCAACGCAACGACATCTACGCGTCGCCGCTGCGTGCGAGCACCGCGCAGTTGAAGGGCCTGCCGCCCGCGCTGATCCAGGTCGCGCAGTTCGACGTGCTGCGCGACGAAGGCGAAGCATACGGCCGCAAGCTCGACGCGGCCGGTGTCGACGCGACGACCACGCGCTACGACGGCACGATTCATGATTTCGGTCTGCTGAACGCGCTGGCGGCGGATGCGCCGACGAAGGCCGCGACGAAGGCGCTGGCGAATGAAATCGCGACTCGGCTGAAGTAACGTGGCGGGTGGCATTCGAATTCGAAAGAATGCATTCGAATGCGAAACACGAAGCGGCGGGCTCATGCCCGCCGTTTTTGCATACGGACGACAGGTGCGGTGAAAGACGACGCCACTCGCGTCCGGACCGTCGCGCGATCGCTCCTTCGTCTCGCCCGGTTCCGCCCGCTCTCTTGGCTGATCCGACCGGATTGAAACGGCCGAACCGGGATCGCGCGATCGTGCGATTGCGCCGTCGCGACCGCTCGCAGGCATTGTTGGTACGATCGCGCATATCGTTCACGCCGGCGCCGCAAGCCGCCGGCCCGGCGGCCGCGCGGACTCGCGGCCACCTTCTGGAGAAGCGGTTCATGCTGCAGGCGTTCGCGGTCTTGCTGGTCTTCCAGTGTCTAGGGGAAGGCGTGTCCCATCTGTTCGCCCTGCCGGTGCCGGGCCCGGTGATCGGCATGCTGCTGCTGTTCGGCTTCGTGATGCTGCGTCCGCAGGTGGCCGACGCGATCGAGCCGACCGCGCTCGAGCTGCTGCGCCACCTGTCGCTGCTGTTCGTGCCGGCCGGCGTCGGCATCATGGTGTCGGCCGACCGCGTGCGCGGCGATGCGGTGGCGGTCGTCGTCGCGCTGGCGGTGAGCACCACGCTCGCGATCGCCGTGACGGCGCTCGTCACGCGTGCGCTGCTGCGGCGCCAGCGCCGCGCGGACGGCACCGCGGAGCGCACGCAATGACGGCCTTCCCGAAACTCGGCGCGATCTGGGTCTATCTCGCGGCGACCCCGCTGCTGGGCCTGACCATCACGTTGATCGCATATCTGTTCGCGCAGGCCGTTTATGCACGGGCGCGCTTCAACCCGCTCGCGAACCCCGTGCTGATCGCGGTCGCGCTGATCGTCGTGCTGCTGACGATCACGCATACGCCGTATCCGACCTATTTCGAAGGCGCGCAGTTCGTCCATTTCCTGCTCGGCCCCGCGACCGTCGCGCTCGCGCTGCCGCTGTACCGGCAGTGGTCGAAGCTGCGGCGCAGCGCGCTGCCGCTGCTCGTCGGCCTGCTCGCGGGCTCGCTGACCGCGATCGTGTCGGCGGTCGGCATCGCCGCGCTGTTCGGCGCATCGCACCAGACGATCGCGTCGCTCGCGCCGAAATCGGCGACGACGCCGATCGCGATGGCCGTCGCCGCGGAGATCGGCGGCATTCCGTCGCTGACCGCCGTGCTCGTGATCTCGACCGGGATCTTCGGCGCCGTGTGCGCACGCGGGATCCTCAACGCGCTGCGGATCGACGAGCCGGCCGTGCGCGGCTTCGCGCTCGGCGTCGCGTCGCACGGGATCGGCACCGCGCGCGCGTTCCAGGTCAGCGAGGAGGCCGGCGCGTTCGCCGGGCTCGGAATGGGGCTGAACGGCGTGCTGACGGCGTTCGTCGTGCCGATCCTGCTGCCGGTGCTGTCGCGCTGGGTCTGAGCGCAGGGTGCCCCGGGTTATCGGTTTCCCTGATGGGCGCGGACGGCATGGCGACACGACGGCGTGCCCGGTGCGCATGTATCGCTGTCGTTATCAGGAAAATTCAGGAACGCACACGGACATTTGCACAGCGATCGGCTAACGTTGCATCGGCGCCGTTGTCGCAAGCCGTCGCGTGCGCGCTGATATTCGACCCACAACCAATGATCGACAAGGAGATCCGGCCATGAAGAAGTCTCGCGTGGTTTCGGTGGCAGTAGCAGTAACGGCGTCGTTCGGTCTGCTGTTGACCGCCGCGCCGGCGGCATACGCGCAGGATCCGGCGTCCGCGCCGACGCAGAAGCAGCTCGACAAGGCGCAGAAGAAGGCGGCGCGCAAGGCGGCACGGGCACGCCACGCGTCGGACCTGAAGGCGATCGGCACCGGCAGCGGTTACCGGCTGACCAACGACCAGAGCAATTATCCGCAGAACGCCGTGCAGAAGGCGCCCGCGACGAAGGCGGCGCCCGCCGCGCCGGCTTCGGGGCAGTAATGGCCGGCAAACACGCATGAACGGACGGCGCCGGGTTGCCCCGGCGCCGTCCGTTCGTGTGCGGTTTTCCGGGAATGCCGGACCGTGTGCGGCCGGCGGATTCCCGGATGGCGCGGCGCGTTACGACGCGAGCTTGCTCGCGAGTTCCGCGACGTGCTTGCCCTGGTAGCGCGCGATTTCGAGTTCGTTCGCGCTCGGCTGGCGGCTGCCGTCCGCGCCTGCGAGCGTCGTCGCGCCGTACGGCGTGCCGCCGGTGATTTCGTTCATGTTGACGAGCCCGCTGCACGCATACGGCACGCCCACGATCACCATCCCCTGGTGCAGCAGCGTGGTGTGGAACGACGTGATCGTCGTTTCCTGGCCGCCGTGCTGCGTGCCGGTCGACGCGAACACGCTGCCGATCTTGCCGACGAGTGCGCCCTTCATCCACAGGCCGCCGGTCTGGTCGAGGAACGTGCGCATCTGGCCGGCCATGTTGCCGAAGCGGGTCGGCGTGCCGAAGATGATCGCGTCGTAATCGGGGAGTTCGTCCACCGTGGCGACCGGTGCGGCCTGGTCGACCTTCACGCCGATCGCCCTGGCTTGATCGACGGGGATCGTTTCCGGCACGCGCTTGAGCGCGACTTCGACGCCGGGCACCGATTTCGCGCCTTCCGCGACGTGTTTCGCCATCGTTTCGACGTGCCCGTAGGACGAGTAGTAAAGAACGAGTACCTTGGCCATGATGCGAATCTCCGATTAAAAAGGCCCCGCGTCCGGCGGGGCCTGGTTTCCCGAGCGGGCGTTATGCCCACTCGGCCGTCACTTCGACCGGGCGCAGGTCGAACACCAGCACTTCGGCATCGTTGCCGTCGGCGAGCGTCAGCGCCTGTTCGCCGCGGATGCGCGCGCCGTCGCCTTCGCCGAGCGTCATGCCGTTGACCGTCACGCTGCCGCGTGCAACGTGCACGTAAGCGAAGCGGTCCGGTGCCAGTTCCAGCGTCGCGCGCTCATCGCCGTCGAACAGGCCCGCGTAGATCCGCGTGTCCTGCCGGATCTTCAGCGAACCGGCGTCGCCGTTCGGCGACACGACCAGCGTGAGCTTGCCGCGCTTGTCGTCGGCCGCGACGTTCGTCTGCTGATAACGCGGCTCGGCACCCTTTTCGGCCGGTCCGACCCAGATCTGCAGGAAGTGGACTGGCGTTTCCGGCGAGTGGTTGAACTCGCTGTGGCGCACGCCCGTGCCCGCGCTCATCAGTTGCACGTCGCCCGGCACGATCACCGACCCGGTGCCCATCGAGTCCTTGTGTTCCAGCGCGCCGTCGAGCACGTACGACAGGATCTCCATGTCGCGGTGCGGGTGCGTGCCGAAGCCGCGGCCCGGTGCGACGCGGTCGTCGTTGATCACGAGCAGGTCGGAGAAGCCGACTTGCTTCGGATCGTAGTAATTCGCGAACGAAAACGTATGACGGGAGCTGAGCCAGCCATGCTCCGCACGGCCACGTTGGTTTGCTGCACGGATTTCGATCATGATTTCTGTCCTTGAAGTCGCCGGGCCTCGGAAGTGGGTCCGGCCGTTCGTTGAGATGAATCTTAGGTCAATCGATTTGACAAATAAATGGCTGCAGAGATAATGACTGTCGCTATGGAGTGGACAATATGGAACTCAACGACTTGCGGATCTTTGTCGCGACGGTCGACGCGGGCAGCTTCACGGCGGCGGCCGACCAGCTGATGCTGTCCAAGCAGTTCGTCAGCCGGCGCACGATGGCGCTGGAGGCGTCGCTCGGCGTGCGGCTTCTGCACCGCAACACGCGCAATCTCGCGGTGACCGAATCGGGGCAGGAGTTTTATGTACGAGCGCAGCGGATCCTTGCCGAGATCGCCGACGCCGAGCAGGCAATGTCGGTGCGCAGCACCGAGCTGCACGGTTCGCTGAAGATCAGCGCGCCGCTGTCGTTCGGGATCACGCATGTGTCGCCGCTGATCGCCGAATTCCTGTCCGCGCACCCGGCCGTGCGGCTGAATCTCGACCTGACCGACCGGCGCGTCGACCTGATCGGCGAGGGCTTCGATCTCGTGCTGCGGATCGGCTCGCTCGAGGATTCGACGTTGATCGCGCGCCCGCTCGGCGCGTGGCGGATGATCGCGTGCGCGAGCCCTGCCTATCTGAAGCGGCAGGGCACGCCCGAAACACCGGCCGATCTCGCCGGCCATACGTGCCTGCTGTACGGGCGCGAGCGGCGCGTCGGCTGGGAATTCCGCGTCGATGGCGCGGCGCGCACGTTCGACGTGCAGGGGCCGCTCGTCGCGAACAACGGCGAAGTGGTGCGCGACGCGGCGATCGCGGGGCTCGGCATCGTGCTGCTGCCGCACTTCATCGTCGGCGCGGCGCTCGACAGCGGCGCGCTGGTGCCGGTGCTCGATGCGTATGCGCCGTCGCCGATCACGCTCAATGCGGTGTTTCCGCAGCACCGCGAAGGATTCGTCACGCTGCGCACGTTCATCGGGTTTCTCGCGGAGCGGCTTGGCGAGACTGCGCCGGCGACGAAGGGCGGGGCGGGCAGGCGGCGGTAGCGGGCGATGTGCGGTGAATAGCGGCGTTATTCTCCGCAGAAATTGCGGAGAATATTGAGCCATGCGGTGAATCGGTGGGATAATCTCCGCATCATGAGCGGAGATTACACCTTCATCTGGGAGGCGGCCGACTGGCCCGCGTGGCGCTTCGACCTCCCGGCACTTGCCACCTCACTCGCCGACGTCAGCCGTGCGCAAGGCATGCTGGCCGGGCGGCTGGCGGATATCGGCCTGGCGCTGCGCGATGAGGCCAGCCTGGTCGCGCTGACGGAGGACGTCGTCAAGACCAGCGCCATCGAGGGCGAAAACCTGAGCGTCGCATCGGTCCGATCGTCGATTGCACGCCGGCTCGGGGTCGATATCGGCGCACTGGCGCCGGTCGATCGCCACGTCGAGGGCGTGGTCGACATGGTGCTGGATGCGACGACCCATTCGGCGACGCCGGTCACCGAAAGCCGTCTGTTCGGATGGCATGCAGCCCTTTTCCCGACCGGCTATTCCGGGATGTCGCGGATCGCGGTCGGCGCATGGCGTACGGATGCGAGCGGGCCGATGCAGGTCGTGTCCGGGCCGATCGGTCGACAGCGCGTGCATTTCGAAGCACCGCCCGCCGCGCGTCTTGCGAACGAGGTCGGGCGCTTTCTCGCGTGGCTCAATGCCGCGCCGGTCGAGCCTTTACTGATCCGGGCCGGCCTGGCCCATCTGTGGTTCGTCACGCTTCACCCGTTCGACGACGGCAACGGCCGTATCGCGCGAGCGCTCGGGGATCTGGTCCTGGCGCGCGCCGATCGGAGTCCGCAGCGCTTCTATAGCCTGTCGGCGCAAATCCAGCGCGAGCGTAACGCGTATTACGACGTGCTGGAGCGTACGCAGCGCGGTTCGCTCGACGTCACCGAATGGCTCGCGTGGTTTTTGAATGCGCTCGGCAGGGCCGTCGATCACGCTCACACGACGCTCGACGCGGTCCTGGTCAAGGCGCGCTTCTGGCAGCGATGTGCGGGCTTCGTGATGAACGAGCGTCAGGTCAAGGTCATGAATCGCTTGCTCGACGGCTTCGAAGGGAAGCTGACGACCACCAAGTGGGCGGCTCTCGCAAAGTGTTCGCAAGACACGGCGCTGCGCGACATCACGGAACTCGTCGAGCACGGTGTGCTGCTTCGCTCGTCGTCCGGCGGGCGGAGTACGAGTTACGAGCTGGTTCCGTTCGACGGCTGACGGCTGCTCGCACCGTAACCGGCTTCGACGTTGGATGTCGCGCAGGCGCCGCCTACCGCACCCGCGCACGAACGCGATGGCGTTGGGGTTCATCGGGATCATCGATGCTGTCGTGCAATGCAGCGTGGCCGCCGGAACGGTTGCGCCGACATCGAACGTCGATTGATCGGCGTCGCGCATTCGGGTTACGCTGCGGCGGGCGACGGCATGCGTCGCATGCCGGGCCGGGCGTTTTACCTTGAATGTCGCGTGCAGGTAGCTTCTACAGGCGCGCGACCCAGCGACGAGCCAAGCCGATGACCATCCAGAACCTATCGAACGCGCGCAGGCAAGCCGCGATTCCCGCATGTGATACGCGGCACATGCGCGTGCGATCCATCGCGGCGGCCGCGCTGCTGACGCTGTTGCCGATCGCCGCGCATGCGGCCGGATTCGACTGCGCGAAGGCCGCGTCGCCGACCGAGAAGACGATCTGCGCGGACGCCGCGCTGTCGAAGCTCGACGGCGACCTTGCAGCGGCATGGAAGAAGGCGCTCGCGAAAGGCGGGGATACGGCCGCGCTGAAGGCCGCGCAGTTGAAGTGGCTCAAGCAGCGCGACCAGTGCGGCACCGAGGCGCCGTGCCTCGGCGACCGCTATCGCGAACGGCTCGCGAGCCTGAACGGTACGCCGCTTGCGGCCGACCGCTGGCAGCAGACGTGGTACCTGACGCGCGACAACCCGTCGTCCGGTGGCGTGCTGACGTTCACCGGCACCGCACCTCGGCTGCATTTCGAACTGGGCGCCAACAACGGCGCGAATACCGGCGGGCTCGACGGCGACATCGTGCTGCACGGCGACAGCGGCACCTACCGCAAGGACACATGCCGGCTCGATTTCGACCGGAAGGGTGGGCGCATCCGCGTCACGCAACAGGGTGGGGATTTCGATTGCGGCGCCGGCGCGGGCGTCGTCTACGCGGGCGACTACGTGACCGCGTCGCAGTTCCAGGCCAAACCGCAGGCCGACCTGCTGAGCCTCAAGGTCGTGACCGACGCGACGCAGAACGCGGCCGCGCACAAGCTGCTTGGCGCCGACTACCCGACGCTCGTCGACCTGGTCAATGACAGCGCCGACGAAAAGGATCTCGACGGGCTGAATGCGCGCGTGAAGTCGTATTGGGTGCGCGGTATCGCGACGACGAACGCGGCGATCGTGATGAGCCGCGGTACCGATCTGTGGATCGGGCTGCTCGTGTTCGATGCGCAGAACAAGGTCCGGATGCGTTATTACTCGAACGCGCAGGCGTGGAAGAAAACCGTGCCGAAGACCATCCAGGCGTGGCACGACAATCTCGACAGGACGCTGCCGATCGACGTGATGCAGTGAGCGCGCGGGGCGGCCGGAGCCGCTCGACGCGTCTTCATTCTTTGCGCGATGCGCGAGCCCGCGCCGGCGGCGCGGCCGATTCCCGTATGCGCAACTCCGGCATGACGGCTCGACCGGGTCCCGTTGCGCCGTTCTCGAGCGCGTCGAGCAACGCATGCGCGGCCTGCCGCCCGATCGCATCGGTGTCGACCCACATCGTCGTCAGCGGCGGCCGGATCTCGCGCGCGAGCGCGATGTCGTCGAACCCGGTGATCGACAATTGCGCGGGCACGTCGATGCCGAGCGCCTGCGCCTCGAGCAACGCGCCGAGCGCAAGCGCGTCGTTGCCGCAGATCACGGCCGTCGGCCGCGTCGCCGCGTCGCTGTCGGCGATCGTGCGCAGGCTCGCCCGCCCGAACGCGATCGTGGCCGCGCCTTCGTGCTGATGCACGGGGCGCACCGCGAGCCCGTGCGCGGCAAGCGTGTCGTGAATGCCGCCCAGGCGAGCCTGCACACGGTCGTTGTCGGCCGACGGCTGCATGATGATCGCGAAATCGCGGTGCCCGAGGTCGAGCAGGTGCGTGGTGAGCCGCGCGAACGCCGCGCGGTTGTCGAAGCCGATGCAGCAGTGCGGGCTGTCGTCGCGATAGGCGTACGTGACGACGTACGGCACGCCGTGCATCGAAAGCAGTTCGAACAATTCCGGCGGATACGCTTCGCCGACCAGCGATACGGCTTCGACGCCGCGCGACAGCATCGCGCGCACCTGCGCCAGCGCCTGCGCGGGATCGTAGTTCGAGCAGCCGAGAAACAGCGTGATGCCGTGCTCGGCCATGACCGTCTGCATGCCCGCGACCTGCGACGCGAACACCTGGTCGTCGAGCGTCGGAATGATCGCGCCGGTGATGTGGGTGCGCGTGGACGCGAGCGCACGGCCGGCCGCATTCGGAATCCAGTTCAGTGCGCGCGCCGCGTCGCGCACGCGCTGCTGCACGTCGGCCGACACCTTGCCGGGATCGTTGTACACGCGCGAGACGGTCGCGGTCGACACGCCGGCCAGCTTCGCGACATCGCCGAGCACCGAGCGGCCGCTGCCGCGGCGCGCACGGGACGCGCCGCCGCGGGACGGGGGCGTGCTCATCGGCCGTCTCCCTGCGTGGCGGTGTTGCCGACGCCGCGCGCTGTCAAAAGCGTCATTGTTTACCCTCGATTCATGGTGGTCCCGCTTGCATCCCGATTCGATCCTGTGAGAATGTAAGCGCTATCTTGATGGTGCTCCGTATTATGTCAGACACATATTCCATCCGCATCGCGAAATTTTCATCGACGACGGCCTTCCCGGCCGTTTTGTCCACCTCAAATGTAAGCGGTTACATCGAGAAATGAACAGCGCCCGTTCACCGTATATCGCTGTCGTCGGCAGCGTGAACATCGACCTCGTCACGCGTGCGCCGCGCCTGCCGGTGCCGGGCGAGACGCTGCTCGGCACTGAATTCCAGACCGTTCACGGCGGCAAGGGGGCGAACCAGGCGGTTGCGGCCGCGCGTCTGGGGGCGTCGGTCGCGATGATCGGCTGCGTCGGCGACGACGCGTTCGGCGCGCGCCTGCACGGCGCGCTGGCGGCGGAACGGATCGACGTGACGCACCTGCATCGCATCGGCGGCACGTCGACCGGCGTTGCCGCGATCACGGTCGACGACGGCGGCGCGAACAGCATCGTCGTCGTGCCCGGCGCGAATGCGTGCCTCGGCGCCGGCCGGATCGACGCGGCGCGCGAAACGATCGCCGGGGCGGCGCTGCTGGTATGCCAGCTCGAAGTGCCGATCGCGACCGTGGCGCGCGCGATTGCCTGCGCGAGCGCGCACCACACGCCGGTGCTGCTCAATCCCGCGCCTGCGCAGCCGCTGTTCGACGCGTTGCTGGCGCGAGTCGACTACCTCGTCGTCAACGAAACCGAAGCCGAGTCGCTGACCGGCATCGCCGTCGGCGACGATGCGTCGGCCGTGCGCGCCGCCGATGCGCTGTGCGCGAAGGGCGTCGGCAACGTGCTGGTCACGCTCGGCGCGCGCGGCGTGTGCTGGCGCGGCAGCGCAGGGAACGGCCGCCATCGTGCGATGTCGGTGACGGCCGTCGATACGACCGCGGCCGGCGACACGTTCGTCGGCGGGTTCGCGGCCGCCCGCGCAGGCGGCGCGTCGATGGACGACGCGATCGGCTTCGGTCAGCGTGCGGCCGCGATCAGCGTCACGCGCTACGGCGCGCAGACCTCGATCCCGACGCGCGAGGAAGTGACACGTATGGATACCTGAATTCCGCAAGCGACGGAATGGCCGGAACCGGCCGATACCCGAGACATGGAGACAAACGTAATGAGCGAACACCAGACTGTTCCGCACGCGCCGCCGCGTATCCGGCGCGGGCAACGCATCGCGCTCGCGCTGTTGATGGCGAGCGGGATCGTCAATTATCTCGATCGCGGCACGCTGGCTGTCGCGAGCTCGGCGATCCGGGGCGATCTCGGCTTGTCGCTCGCGCAGATGGGGCTGCTGCTGTCGGCGTTCTCGTGGAGCTATGCGCTGTGCCAGTTTCCGGTCGGCGGGCTCGTCGACCGTATCGGTCCGCGCCGGCTGCTCGGCATCGGGCTGATCGTCTGGTCGTTCGCGCAGGCGGCCGGCGGCATCGTGTCCACCTTCGGCTGGTTCATCGTCGCGCGCATCGTGCTCGGCATCGGCGAGGCGCCGCAGTTCCCGTCGGCCGAGCGGGTCGTGAGCAACTGGTTTCCGCTGCGTGCGCGCGGCACGCCGACCGGGATCTTCAACGCCGCGTCGCCGCTCGGCACCGCGCTCGCGCCGTTGCTGCTGTCGATCCTCGTCGCAGCGTTCGACTGGCGCTGGGCGTTCATTGCGACGGGCGCAGCGGGTCTTGTCGTCGCCGTCGTCTGGTTTGCGCTGTACCGCGATCCGGTGCGCGCGCAACTGACGGTGGACGAGCGCAGCTATCTCGATGCCGATGCGCAGAGCGTCGTCGCGGCGCCGAAACTGACTTTCGGCGAATGGCGCAGCCTGTTCTCGCACGGCACGACCTGGGGGATGCTGATCGGTTTTTTCGGTTCCGTGTACCTGAACTGGGTCTACCTGACCTGGCTGCCCGGGTACCTGACGATGGAGCGGCACATGAGCCTGATCCGCACCGGGTTTGCCGCGTCGGTGCCGTTCCTGTGCGGGTTCGTCGGCTCGCTGGTCGCCGGCTGGCTGTCGGACGTGGTCACGCGTCGCAGCCGTTCGCCGGTCGTGAGCCGGCGCAATGCGGTGGTGGTCGCGATGCTCGGGATGGTCGCGTTCACGATCCCGGCCGCGCTCGTGCAGAGCAACGCGGTCGCGCTCGCATGCATTTCGGTCGTGATCTTTCTCGCCAACGCGGCGTCGGCCTCTTCGTGGGCGCTCGCGACGGCGGCCGCGCCGCCGAGCCGTGTCGCGTCACTCGGCGCGATCCAGAATTTCGGCGGTTTCATCGGCGGCGCGCTTGCGCCGATCCTGACGGGCATCATTGCGCAGAAGTGGTCGTTCGTGCCTGCGCTGCTGACCGCCGCGGCGATCGCGTTCGCCGGTGCGATGGCTTACCTGCTGCTGGTGCGCAAGCCGATTCCCGAGCAGGCGGCGAATGCCGCGCACGGACCATTGCCGGCCTGAGCACGCAGCTTGTACACGCATTCACTGAAGGAAGGAGAAACAGATGCAACACCAGCAGCAAGCGAACGTGACCATCGAGGGGATCGTACCGGTGATGCTGACGCCGTTCGACGATGCCGGCGCGATCGACTACGCGGGGCTCGAGCGGCTCATCGAATGGTATCTGGCGCACGGCGCGGATGCGTTGTTCGCGGTCGCGCAATCGAGCGAGATGCAGTTCCTGAGTCTTGCCGAACGTGCGGAACTGGCGCGCTTCGTGGTCGAGCGGGTGGCCGGGCGCGTGCCCGTCGTCGCATCGGGGCACGTCAGCGACGATCTCGACGCGCAGGTCGCCGAACTGTGCGCGGCGGCCGAATCGGGTGCGCAGGGCGTCGTGCTCGTGACCAACCGGCTCGATCCGCAGCGCAAGGGCAGCGCCGCGCTGCTCGACCATCTTCACAGGCTGCTCGCGCGACTGCCGTCGGATCTGCCGCTCGGCCTGTATGAGTGTCCGGCGCCTTACCGGCGGCTTCTTTCGGATGACGAACTGCGCGCGTGCATCGACACGGGCCGGTTCGTGATGCTCAAGGACGTGAGCTGCGACCTCGAGACGGTGAAGCGGCGGGTCGCGCTCGCCGCGGGATCGCCGCTGAAGATCCTGAACGCGAACGCCGCGATTGCGTGGGACGCGATGAAGGCGGGGTCCGCGGGCTTCAACGGCGTGTTCACCAACTTCCATCCGGATCTCTACCGATGGTTGCGCACACAAGGAGACGCGAACCCGGCGCTGGCCGACGAACTGTCGACGTTCCTGGTCGTGTCGGCGGTGTCGGAAGCGCTGGGCTACCCGGCGCTGGCGAAGATCTACCATCAGCGGATCGGCACCTTCGGGTCGATCAAATGCCGCGCGATCGATTACGACGTGCGCGAACGATTCTGGGCGCTCGATGCGGTGCTCGACAAGATCGTGGCCGGTACCGAGCATTTTCGCCGGCGGATCGCCGCGCAATAGCGGATGCGGCGCGCCGTGTGGTGCTGACGGCGTGCCTGTAACGTCCCGGATGGTATAAGCCCGGCGCCGTGTTCGTGCCGGGTGCGCAACGCAACGGAAACCATCGGGATTCCCGATTACATGGGTGGCGGCAATGCCGCCTGCCGCGACCACACCACCACGGTAGTCGGCCGGGACGGGCACGATGCCCGTTGTCACGAACGGCGGTGCACCGCAGACACGCCGTCCGGCCTTCATCCACCGCATCACAAAATCGAACCGCCCGCGCTCCGCGAGCGCGGCGCCGACGCGCGTCCCACTACTGCGCTGCGTACTGCTTCGGTGGCGTCCGGTGACCTGTCCGGCACGCTCCGTCACCGCACGACAAAAGCATACAAATCTGCTCAATCCGTCTATCGGTTCTTGTAATGGTTCGTAATATTATGCCTCGGAGCGTTTTTTACCGATGAACCGTTGAATCCGTATTCGCCTCCGATGCAACCAGTGACGACGACTAGCCAGCCACCGATCCTGGCGGCGCCGGTAGATGCCAGGCTGCACGCCGTGATCGACGAGGTCGTCCATCGGAGCGTGTCGGAAGCGACGACGCGTGGCGGCTACATGCGGTGCGCCGACTACGCGATCGTCGGCGCGCAGGTGCTGACGCTGCTGACCGGCAAGGCTTACCGGCCGTTCGCGGGCGGCGAAGTGATGGATTTCGGCGACGGCAACCTGTACGCGCTGTGCACGACGCGCGAGCGGCGCCGCACCGCGCGGCATCTGTCGCACCTCGCGCGGTATCACTGCTGGATCGAGGCGCGCCACGACGATGTCGGCGGCCGCGTGCGCAAGGAGATCGTCGACTTCACGCTGCGCCACGACGAGACCGTCGCGAACAATCTGGGGATGCCGTTCGCCCGCGCGTACCAGGCGTATTTCTGGGGCTGGGAGGACGAGCACGCGGTGCCGGCGGCGTTGCACGATCATCCCGTATTCGCGAAGCAGGGCCCGGTCTGGCGCTGGGCCGAGCGCGAATGCACGACGTTGCTGCGCGCATACGAGCGCGAACGGCCAGGCTATTTCGGGCGTCAGGTGTCGCGTGCGATCGATTTGTTCGCCGACCGCGTCGAGGGGCTCGGCTGACGGCTCGACCCGCTCGAACCATTGATTGCGCGGGAACCGCTGAAGCGGTCACCGCGGGGTCCGGCCGTTCATCTTTTCGCCAGCGTGCCGTTGCTGTTTGCGCCGCCGAACAACCGCGTCAGGTACTGCGAGTTCGAGTTCATCCTGGCCATCAGCGTGTTGAGTGCCGTGAACTGCGCTTGATACTGCTTGGTCAATTGCGCAGCGTAGTCGGACAGATCGGACTGCTGCTGCGTGATGCGCTTCAGATCGGCGTTCAGTGCGGTCGTGCGCACGTCGATCATTCCGTTCTTCTTCGTAAATTGCGTGATCTGCTCGGTCAGGCGCGTGCCGATCCCGTTCGTCGGGTTGAACAGGCGCGCGACCACCGTCGGGTTGGCGGACAGCGTGTCGCCGAGCTTCGCGCTGTCGACGCTCAGCGTGCCGTCCCGCTCGAGCTTGATGCCGATCGACAGCAGGTTCGCGTGCCCGCTGCCCTTCTCGGTGCCGCCGCTGTCGACGCCGCGCGCGACGCTCGATGCGAGCGCGTTGCGGATCGTGTTCAGTGTCGAATCGCCGATCAGCGCGCCTTGTGCGTTCGCGCCTTCCGTGTAGCTCGTCAGCGCGCCCATCGTCTTGACGACCGTGTTGTACAGGCTCACGAAATTCGTGATCGTCGCCGCCTGCGATTTCGTGTCGGTGCTGACCGTCAGCGTCTGCGTATCGGTCGCGCTGACCGCGGCCGCCGACAGGTTCAGCGTGATGCCCGTCAGCACACCCGACACCGCGTTGCTCGCGCTGGTCGACGCGATCCCGTTGATCGTGAACTTCGCATCCTGTGCAACCGCGCTTTGCCGCCACGCGGCCGCGCTGTTCGCCGATTCGATCTTCGACGCGCCGCCGGCCGTGTCGGCCGTCGACGTGACGCCGAGGCTCGACAGCCCGTTGTCGTTGGCCACGTTGCCGACCGCGACGCTGATCGCGTTCGCCGCGCCCGTCTTCGACGATGCGAGCACGAGGTGCGCGCCGTCGGTGCCGTTGATGACCGTCGCGCTGATCCCCGGGTTGTTCGACGCCGCGTTGATCGCGGCCGCGATGCCCGACAGCGTGTTGTTCGTGCTGCCGACCTCGACCTTGAACGACTGGCTGCCGAGCGACAGCGTCAGCGTGCCGGTGCCGAGTGCCCTGGTCCCGTTGAAACCGGCCGACGACAGCGCCTGCGCGGTCGCGATCTGCGTGACGCCGATCGTGTAGGTGCCGGCGACCGCGCCCGCACCCGCCGTCGCGGTCAGGCCCTTGCCGCTCGCGATGGCGTTGAACGTCGACTGCAGCCCGCCGTTCGTCAGCGATGTGAGGCCCGCCTGGAGCGCGCCCAGCGCCGACGACAGTGCGCCGAATGCGGAAATCCGCGTGCTGCCGGTCGCTTGCGACGCGGCAAGCGTCGCGGCACGGCCGGCCGTCTTCGCGTTCACCAGCGTCTTGACCAGCGTGCCGACGTCCATCGACGGATTGCCGGTCGAGCCGTTGATGATCGATTGCGCCGCCTGTTGCATCAGGCTGTTTGCGTTCGCGCTGTTATTCACGGGCGTGTTCGTTGGCATGGGTGGGCTCCGGTTGAAAGGCGATCCTGCGACGAACGGCTGTCGAGTCCGCTCGCAGTGATCCGGGCGGCCTCGTCGCGATTCGCCTGCATGCTGCCTCCCGCGCGACGCATGCCGGGGTTCACCGGAGGCGTCGGGGAAACGTAAGAACGAATCGGTGCGCCATCGTATATTTAAACCGGTATTAATTGGTCATTTTTTGTAATGTTTGTTGAGGAAATTGTAGATGGTGGGTGGGCAGATGGATGCGAGATGGTGGCTTGCGATTTTTTATCGTAAGCGCATGATTTAAATTGTACTTATTGGGGGATTTTTGCTGGAGTTCAAAACTTGCTGAAAGCGTGAATGTTTGATGAGGAATTTTTCGTTCATGCCGCTAAACGTCGGGCGGAGCGGCTGCGTGGAGCAGGCGCCATGCTTGGTCAGTATCGAGCCGCAAACCTTGTCAGGTAGGCGATATCACGCTACGTGAGATGTCGGGCCACGCGTACGTGAAACGTTTTCGGTTACCAATTTGTATTCCCGGTCCGTGTGTCTTTGATCTAAAAAAGATCACTAACTGACTGTAAAGACGATCGAATTGCTACGCCGAATCAATGGCGAATGAGGCATGCGTAGAACGTGTCGCAAAATAACTGTCGAGACGAGTTGTTGTGACCGGCATGTGTCAATTGGCGCAAACAATATCAATTGAATAAGGCGGCCAGGAAGAAGGGGAACAGTTTTCCTGATCTGGAAACACGAGAACGGAGCGATTTGCGCGGGGCCGAGAGTCGTTTGCGCTGCCCCGTCATCCGCTGTGTAGCGGCCTTGTTGCGTCCGATTGTCTACTTAATTGAGACAGCGAATCGCTTTATGGAGGATTGATGATTCCTGGTGAGACAGTAGACTGCACTCGTGCTTCGCCAGAACCGATCCGGAGCGCGCCAGGAACGGCGCAACCGGACGGATTCTTCGGCGGCGGGCCGTCCGGTCCGCTGTCCGATTGCGCGAGGAGTGGTCCGTTGCCGACCTGGCGTGCCGATTCGGCGCGCATCGGCGCCGGATGCATCGAACCGTCAATTCAAGGGTGATTGCTATGCGTTACGTTTCGCTGGAGTCGAAGAAGGACGAGCTGCTGCTGGCGGCTCGCGTGCTGCTGATGATCCTGTTCATGCTGTTCGGCTGGCAGAAGCTGAACGGCTTCTCGGGCACGGTCGCATACATGGCGTCGACGGGGAACCCGGCGCCGGAGCTGGCGGCCGTGATCGCGGTGGCGGTCGAACTGGCCGGCGGCCTGCTGATCGCGATCGGCTTCTATACGCGTCCGCTCGCGCTGGTGTTCGCCGCCTATACGCTCGCGACCGCGCTGATCGGCCATCGCTACTGGGCGCTGCAGGGCATGGACCAGTACATGGCGATGATCAACTTCTACAAGAACGTCAGCATCATCGGCGGGTTGCTGTTGCTCGCGCTGACCGGGCCGGGGCGGTATTCGCTCGACCGGAAGTAAAGCGGCGCGAAGTTTCAGTGCAGTGTGGCAGGCCCGGTGCGCGCAAGTGTGCCGGGCTTTGTCTTTTGGGTGGCGGGCGAATCGCCGGTGGCTCCGGAGATTGCGTGCGCCGGGTGGCGATTCCGCATGGTACGGTTCGAGGGTCGTTGGTCGTTGATCGGTTGCGCACCTTTTCCGCTATCCTCCGGACGACCGCAGCTCGAACGCCGAACGCGACCTCGCGCCTCCCTACGTCACCCGAATCGCCGCCCATGCCAAGCCCAACTTCGTCGACCGAACTCCCGACCATCCTCGTCATCGGCGCCTCCGGCCTGCTCGGCCGCGCGGTTGCCGCGTCGCTGGCCCGCGAATCGTCGCTGACGCTGCTCGCGACCATCCGGAACCCGCAAAGCGCAGGCGCAAAACTTCTCGCGCTGCCCCCGGAAAACATCGCCCGACTCGACGCGCTCGACCAGCCGGCCCTCGAACACCTGTTCGAAACCCGCAAACCGGCCGCCGTCATCCTCTGCGCAGCCGAACGCCGCCCCGACGTCTGCGAACGCGACCCGGCCGCCGCGCGCGCCATCAACGTCACAGCGCCGGCCCGCATCGGCGCGCTCGCCGCGCGATATGGCGCATGGACGCTGGGCATCTCCACCGACTACGTATTCGACGGCAAGGCGGCCCCGTACCGTGAAGACGCCACGCCGAACCCGCTGAACATCTACGGCCGCACGAAGCTGGAAGGCGAAGCTGCGCTCCTCGCCGCATCGCCGCTGTCGTGCGTGCTGCGCCTGCCGTTGCTTTACGGCCCGGTCGCCGACTGGAGCGAATCGGCCGTCACGAGCCTCGTCCCCGCGATCGTCGCTTCCGCGCGCCCGGGTGCCGACGCGGTCGGCATGGATGCATGGGCGATCCGCTATCCGACCTACACGCCGGACGTCGCGCAAGTCATCCGCGACCTGACGCTGCGTCATCTCGCGGGCGCGTCCATCACGGGTATCCGTCATTGGTCGGGCGAGGAGCCGATGACGAAGTACGACATCGCGCAGCGGATCGCGGCAGCGCTAGGCATCGACGCATCGCTCGCGCCGATCGAGCAGCCGACCGATGCGACGCCGCGCCCGTACGACTGCCATCTGGACGCGTCGCGCGTGCGCGAACTCGGGATCGATTACGCGACGCCGTTCGATATCGCGTTGCGCACGGTGCTGCGCGATGCGCCGCAGGTGCCGTAGGATCGGGCGCCATCCGAGGCCTGCGGCGCACGCCCGACGCTGGCCTGCCGATTCGCTGCAGGGCGAATCGCAAACACCGCGCAGCACCTCACCGCGCATCCAGGCGCCAAGCCATGCAACTGAAATGGCTCGAAGACTTCGTCGGATTCGCGCGCGCAGCGGCGGCGCGGGTCTGCCCGCCGGGTTTGACATCCCGCCTTCCCGGCCTTTAAAGTCCCGACGCGGGGCGGTGGGTCAAGCACACGCCCGGAACAGGCAGCCGATGTTCCAGGACTACGGGGCTACCCCGTGGATCAGATCGACACCCCGATGCGTCGCAAGGGGATCCGTTGCGCGTCGCGCAACGCAGCCCCTCGCAGTACCGGTCACGTTGACTCATCGTCCCGCCCATCTCTGGCTATGCACTCATTCCTGCGCGAAACCGTCCGCGTGATTGCCGAAGCGATGCTGGCCGGTTCGCCCGAACGCGGCGGCATCGTTGCCCGGATGGCGGCCGTGCTCGGCGATGCGCCGCCGTGGGCGCACGAAACCGCGGATGCCGCGCTCGCGCGCTTCGGCCCGAAGTGGGCCGACGCCGACATCGATGCGCTTGCGGCGGACCTGGCCGATGCGCCAGGATTCGTGCGCGCGTGGTACGGCGACGACCGCCCGGCCGTGATCCGCGTCGTGCGGCGGCCGCCGGTCCAGCGGCCGTTGCCGGCGCCGCTTGCCGGCTGCGACGTGCCGCAATGGGCGACGCCCGGCGATCTCGCCGGCTGGCTCGGCGTGAGCGTGCCGGAACTCGACTGGCTGTCCGACCACTGGCGCGTCGACGCACGCGGCGGCACGACGCCGCTGCATCACTACACGTACGTTGCGATCGACAAGCGCAGCGGCGGGTGCCGCGTGGTCGAGATCCCGAAGGGACGGCTGCGCGAAGCGCAGCGCCGCATCCTGCACGGGCTGCTCGATCGCATTGCGCCGCACGGCGCGGTACACGGCTTTCGCAAGGGGCACGGGATCGTGTCGTTTGCGGCGCCGCACGCGGATCGCGACGTCGTCGTCCGTTTCGATCTCGCGGATTTCTTCGTGTCGGTGCGCGCCGCGCGGGTCCATGCGCTGTTCGTCGCGCTCGGGTATCCGGCCGAAGTCGCGCGCACGCTCACCGGGCTGTGCACCAACCGCGTGCCGTCGGCGCGGCTGCTCGCGCCGGACCTGCGCGACCGGCTCGACTGGATCGGCCGTCAGCGCTACCGCAACCGGCATCTGCCGCAGGGCGCGCCGACGTCGCCGGCGCTGGCGAACCTGGGCGCATTCCGGTTCGACATGCGGCTCGCCGCGCTCGCGCGTTCGCTCGATGCGACCTACACGCGCTATGCCGACGATCTCGCGTTTTCGGGCGGCGGCACGCTCGCGCGCGAAGTCGAGCGGCTGCAGGTCAGGGTTGCTGCGATCGCGCTCGAGGAGGGCTTCGCGCTGCAACTGCGCAAGACCCGCGTAATGCGGCGCGGCACGCGGCAGCAACTGGCCGGCGTGGTCGTCAATCGTCATCCGAATCTGGCGCGCGATGAGTTCGATCTCCTGAAGGCCATCCTGACCAACTGCATCCGGCGCGGACCGGCGTCGCAGAATCGCGACGCACACCCGGATTTTCGCGCGCATCTTGCCGGACGCGTCGCGCATGCGGCTGCGCTGAACGCGGCGCGCGGCGCGAAGCTGCGCGCGCTGTTCGACCGGATCGCGTGGGATGCTGACGGCGTCGGCCGGTAAGGCGTCCTGGCAGGCATCGGCTTCGGCCGGCAAACGGCACGTCGTCACCCGCATCACTCAGCGGGGCCTCGCAACGTCGAACGGAACCTGAACGCATCGATGGCCGAGCGCACCGGTGCTGCCCGGCCCGATGACATCCGCGTCCTGCGACGTTATCGGGAAAGGGGGCGGGCGTAGAATCCATCGATCTCGCGGAAGCGATCGCGTTGTCACAGGACCCGATATGGAAATCAAGTGGATTGAGGACTTCATCGCCCTCTCGCAGTATCAGAGCTTCTCGCGGGCGGCGCAATTTCGGAACGTCACCCAGTCGGGGTTCAGCAGGCGCATTCAGTCGCTCGAGCAGTGGGTTGGCGCGGATCTCATCGACCGCAGCAGCTTCCCCCCGACGCTGACGCCTGCCGGACAACTGTTTCGGGAAGCAGCGGTAGACATACTGGGAAAGCTGTTTGATACGCGAGCCATCATTCGCAATGACCAACGCATGGCGGGTAAGGGCTTGCGGATTGCGGCAGGTCATACGATCGCGCTAGGCTTCTTGCCCGGCTGGTTGAAAGCGCTCACTGGCCGTTTTGGGGATGTACGTGCCCGGGTGATCCCCACCAATGTCCACGACTCGATCCTGATGCTCGTGAACGGCAACTGTGAGCTGATGTTTGCCTATCATCACCCGGAGCTTCCCCTCCATCTCGACCCGACCAGGTACGAGCATCTCGCCGTTGGCGTCGATGTACTGATGCCTGTCTGCCGGCCAAATCCGCGTGGTGCGCCCGCATTCCGGTTGCCAGGAACGGCGACCCATGCGTTGCCGTTGATTTCGTATACGGAAACCAGCTATTTCGGCCGCTGCCTCGCACTCCTGTTGAGTCGAGTCGATACGAGCCCGGCCTTGCGACTGCATTACGAGTCCGACATGGCGGAGGTTGTCAAGAAACTGGTGCTGGAAGGCGAAGGCGTCGCGTGGCTTCCGAAGAGTTCGATCGTCGCCGAGCTCGACGCGAGCGAACTGGTTCCGGCGGGGCGGGACGCATGGAATCTCGAAATCGAACTTCGCGTCTACCGCGATGCATCGAATCGCAATGAGTTTTTGGACACGCTTTGGCGCCATCTTCGTGCCGCATCGCCGGTCGCCGATTAGGGGTTATCCCGCGTTATGTGAGGTTCGCATATCCCCATGCAGGACCCGCATCGAGCTTCTTTTTATCGTCTCTATCATCCGTCCCATACACAGAAGCGTCGCCCGCTGACGACGTTTTTGCCTCCTGCCAGCGTACAGCGGTCACGTCGGATCTTGTGCGCGTTCCTCGGACTGATGGAAATGAAAAATCGCCTGACTTTATATATTGTGGCTGGCATGGTGCTCGGCGTCGTCGTCGGTTACGTGTGCCATCGGAGTGTCGCCGGTGCTGCAGAAGCCAAGATAATCGCAGGGTACTTCTCGATCATCACGGATATCTTCCTGCGCCTTGTGAAGATGATTATCGCGCCGCTCGTCTTCGCCACTCTGGTGTCCGGGCTCGCCGGCATGGAAGGAACGAGCGACGTGCGCAGAATCGGGTTCAGGTCGGTGGGATGGTTCGTGTGTGCGTCGCTTTTCTCGCTCGCGCTTGGCCTCGTCCTTGCGAATGCGCTGCAGCCCGGCGCGGGGCTGCATATGACGCAGACCAGTTCCGATGTGGCAACCGGTCTCAACACCGCGGGCCTGAATTTCAAGGACTTCGTCACGCATGCGTTTCCTTCCAGCATCATCGATGCGATGGCTCGAAATGACATCCTGCAAATCCTCGTCTTTTCTGTCCTGTTCGGCATCGTTCTGAGTGCCATCAAAAAGGACCCGCGTGTCACACCGCTGATCGCCGGCATCGATGCGCTCGTCCCTGCAATGCTGAAGCTCACCGACTTTGTGATGCGGCTCGCTCCCGTCGGTGTATTCGGCGCCCTCGCATCCGCGATCACGGTGAACGGCCTGGATGTGCTGACCACGTACGGCAAGCTCGTCGGCAGCTTCTACCTAGGCCTCGTCCTGCTGTGGGTCGCCCTCGTCGCCGTCGGTCACGTCTTTTTGGGAAAACCGATCTGGAAGTTGCTGCGAGCTGTCCGTGAACCCGCGATGCTCGCCTTTTCGACCGCGAGCAGCGAAGCCGCTTATCCGCGTCTGACCGAGAAGCTTGAGGCGTTCGGTATCGACAAGAAGGTCGTCGGTTTTACGTTGCCGCTCGGCTACGCGTTCAATCTCGACGGATCGATGATGTACCAGGCGTTTGCCGCGATTTTTATCGCGCAGGCATTCGGCATCGACATGCCGATCGGCACGCAAATCATGATGTTGCTCGTCCTGATGTTGAGCAGCAAGGGAATGGCCGGCGTCGCAAGAGGTTCCGTGGTGGTGGTCGCCGCAGTTGCACCGATGTTTCATCTGCCGCCGTCCGGCGTGGTGCTGATTCTCGCCATCGATCAGATTCTCGATATGGGGCGAACTGCCACGAACGTGATTGGCAACAGTATCTCGACGGCCGTCATTGCCAAGTGGGAGTTGAAGCGGCTCGCCGGGCAGAACGATGCAGAGAACAGCGTTGCATTGGGCCAATTGCAGGGCGAAGCGAAATGATCGGCGCAAGCGTGCTGAGCGGGAAAAAGTTCGGCGTGGTGGGCGGCCTGGGCCCACTGGCAAGCGCGGATGTCTTTTTCAAGCTCGTCAAATCGACGCCTGCATCGAGCGATGTGGAACACGTCGACGTCATTTTCGAGCAGCATCCCTTTCGAGGGGCGGCCAGTGGTGGCGAAGCGACGACTCAACGGAAGCTGTACATTTTCGACATGATCCGCGGCTTCGAGAAGCGCGGCGTGACGACCGTGGTGCTCCCGTGCTTCATCAGTCACACGTTTATCGATGAGCTGAAGGCCAACTCGCCGTTGCAGATCGTCGATATGGTGGAAGCCGTTCGCAGCCATGTTCGAAGGAAGTTTCCGGCTGCCCGGCGAATCGGCGTGTTGACCTCGGATTACTCCCGTCGAAAAGGGCTCTTTGAAAAATATTTCGCGGCGCCGGAATTCGAGGTTATTTACCCCCGCCCACGTGACGGTATCGATCTCGTCACCGAAGCTGTCTACGGCGCCGACGGCGTCAAGAGCGGCAACCTGTGTGGCCGGCCTGTCGCGCTGCTGCGCGACGCGTGCGAGGACCTCATCGAGCAAGGCGCAAATATCATTGTGCCGGGCCTGACGGAAATTGCGCTCGTGGCAGAGGAAATGGGTCCGTTTCGCGTGCCGTTGGTCGATTCGAATCTTGCGTATGCGCAGTACGTGATAGCGGGCAATTACGGCTTGCCCGAATCCATTTTCAAAGTGGGCGTAGTCGGTGGCGTCGGGCCGGCGGCGACGGTGGACTTCATGCAGAAGATCGTACGCAACACGCCGGCCAATCGCGACCAGGACCATATCAGGCTTCTGATCGAACAGAATCCCCAGATTCCCGACCGCACGGAAAACCTTGTCGGTGACGGACCCGACCCGACCATTTCGCTTTACGCGACCTGCAAGAAGCTCGAGTCGGGCGACGCGGACATCATCGCCATTCCATGTAATACCGCCCATGCATTTGTCGAACGCATTCAACCGTATCTGGGCATCCCGATCGTCAATATGCTGACCGTTACGGTTCGCCATCTCCGGGAGAGGTTTCCGCTGATTTCCTGTGTTGGCGTGCTGGCAACCTCGGGGACGATCGCAAGCGGCGTCTACGAGAAAGCCCTGGCATCGGAGGGGTTGCGGCAAATCGTGCCCGGCGCGGAATTGCAGGCCCGGGTGATGGAGGCGATCTACGGCATGGAAGGGGCGAAAGCGGGATTTACCGCCGGACGTTGCGTCGACGATATCTCCGCCGCCGTTGACGGGCTCATTGCGGAAGGCGTCGAAGTCATCGTATTGGGATGTACCGAATTGCCGCTGTTACTGCCGCAGAGCAGCTTCGTGGGAAGGACGGGCACACGCGTCAGTCTTGTCGATCCGACCGATGTTCTTGCACGGCAATGCGTCGCCCTGGCGACCGCGGCAGCGGAGCGGCCGGTTACCCGGTCAGCAGGCCGCGACCCGATCAGTCTCGCTGACTGACGCGGCATACACAACGGACGTAGGGTAGGGATGTCCGGCGGTCGTATTGGACAGCCACTGGGTCAAGCGACCTTCGCCGAACATATCGAATGGAACGTGGACCCGGCATAAAAGTAGTACTGCGTAATGAAATTGACAGGCGACGTCATCGCGGCATCTTTTAAAATGCGAGGTAGTCTTGTGCCTGGTTTTAAGCCCAGGCAAATCGTGAAAAGCATCGAAGTTCTGTCCAAGCGGCCGGGACGCGTATCTGTGCGTCTTGGGAGCAAGGAAACTGTAAGGTGGAGTTCGTAGGCGAAGCGGGTTGCCCGGGGTGATTCTTGCCCCGATTTACTGGCTTCGAGGCACCGAAATATCGCAACCTTTGTTCAATCCATATGTAAGCCCGCAGATTTTCTGATGGATGATCATATAGTCGATTGATTATAAGGAAAATATTCTTTTGGCCACCTTGTGCTTTATTTCGTGCCGTTTGGCCAAACCATGCTTTTTCGCATCAAGGACAAACCGCCGGCAGCCTTGGCCTGACGGATAGGTCATGCGTTATTTTCAGGATACTTCGTGCTTGACGGCACGACGTCGCAGAGCCGCGTCGCACATACGGCCGCGCCGAACGCGACGCGCGCTGTTCGACCGGATCGCGTGGGACGCCCGCGGCGTCGACCGGTAAGCCGCCGGGCCGGCGTTGACCTCGGCCGGCAAACGTCGCGCCGGTCAGGCTCCGGCCTGCAACTCCTGCAACGCGATGCCGAGCACTGCTATCATTCGCGCCATGCCGCGCCCGTGCCATGATGCGGCGCATAACTTGCCGCAGCCGTTCGCCGTGCATTCGCATGCGGCGTGCCGCGCGTTGCCGGCCCGTTCCGTGTCTGTTTTTGACGCGCGACGTCGTTTAGTGCGCGTCGCGCAAACCATGCCGGCTCGGGCAGACGATTCACCAATATGACAGCACCGATCGGCGGAACTTCGTGGTAGGTTCGGCCATCGGAGTTTTTTGCAAAAACATGCCCAAAGAGGATGAATACATGACCCAGGCCCTGCAGGAACTCGAAGCACAACTTCGGGACCTGAACATCAAGCTGTCGGACGCAAAGCAGAAGGAGAAGCAGGCCGCGCTCGCGGCCTTCAAGGAACAGGTCGAGCTTTTGGGAATCACGCAGCAGGAAGTGCTGAGCGCGCTCGGCTATATCGTCCAGCGAAAACGCAAGGCGCCTGCCAAGTACTACGATCCGACGACCGGCCGCTCGTGGTCGGGCCGCGGCCCGCGGCCGAAATGGCTCGACGGCAAGGATCTCGACATGCTCGTCGTCGACCGCGAGGCCAAGACCTGGTGGCCCGGGGACGATCAGGGCTGAAGCCCGCCGCGGCGCCGTCCGGTTCGCGCATGCTGGCCGGCCGGCACCACCCGGCCAGCACGATGTCGTTCGTTCGGTGTCCGGCCTGATCGCGACATCGCCGGCCTCGCCGCCGACACCGGATCGCCGCTTTCCCGTTCATTGCCCGCCGATTCCCGCTCTCCGTCCCGGAAAGCGGGCGCGCGGCGCATCCTGAATCGTCGCCGACCATGCGCGCATGACGGACGGGAGCGGGGGGGGACGCGCGCCCGCACCGCCGCGCATCGGCACGTTCGCCGGCCCGTCATGCGCGGGCACAGGCCTTAGAATGTCGCCGGACTTTCGTGGCAGGACACCATGGCAGCAAACATCAAATCCCCGGCGCTCGACGGCTCGTCGGCCCCGCGCGCGGAGCAGGTCGGCCCCTACGCGTGGAAAGCGCTGGCCGGATCGGCGATCGGCTACGCGATGGACGGCTTCGACCTGCTGATCCTCGGCTTCATGCTGCCCGCGATCACGGCGGCGCTGCAACTGACGCCCGGGCAGGGCGGCGCGCTGGTCACGTGGACGCTGATCGGCGCGGTCGCGGGCGGCATCGTGTTCGGCGCACTGAGCGACCGCTACGGGCGCGTGCGCGTGCTGACCTGGACGATCCTGCTGTTCGCGGTCTTTACCGGCCTGTGCGCGTTCGCGCGCGGCTTCTCGGATCTGCTCGTCTACCGCACCATCGCGGGCATCGGGCTGGGCGGCGAGTTCGGGATCGGCATGGCGCTCGCGGCCGAAGCATGGCCGGCGAGCAAGCGTGCACGCGTGTCGTGCTACGTCGCGCTCGGCTGGCAGGCCGGCGTGCTGCTGGCCGCGCTGCTGACGCCGTTCCTGCTGCTCCACATCGGCTGGCGCGGCATGTTCGTGGTCGGCGTGCTGCCCGCGCTGCTCGCGTGGGTCATGCGCAACGAGCTGCACGAGCCGGAAGCGTTCGTGCAGCGCGCGGCGCAGCCGAAGTCCAACGCGTTCCGCATGCTCGTCGCCAACGGCCGCACCGCGCGCACGAGCCTCGGCATCGTGATCCTGTGTTCGGTCCAGAACTTCGGCTACTACGGGATCATGATCTGGCTGCCGACCTTCCTGTCGAAGCAGATGGGCTTCTCGCTGACGAAGTCGGGGCTGTGGACGGCCGCAACCGTCGTCGGGATGATGATCGGCGTCTGGGTGTTCGGGCAACTGGCCGACCGGATCGGGCGCAAGCCGACGTTCCTGCTGTACCAGCTCGGCTCGGTCGCGACGGTCATCGCGTATGCGCGGCTGTCGGACCCGACGGCGATGCTGTGGGCCGGCGCGCTGATGGGGATGTTCGTCAACGGGATGGTCGGCGGCTACGGGACGCTGATGTCCGAAGGCTATCCGACGGCCGCACGCGCGACCGCGCAGAACGTGCTGTGGAATATCGGCCGCGCGGTCGGCGGCTTCGGGCCGGTCGCGGTCGGCGCACTGGCCGCGCACTACTCGTTCCAGACGGCCATCGCGTTGCTCGCCGGCCTCTATGTGCTCGACATGGTCGCGACGCTGTTCCTGATTCCCGAGCTCAAGGGCGTCGAGCTCGAATGAGCGCGGCGGGCGCGGGCCCGCTTGCGGTCGGAACCCGATGCGATCGCACACATCGCAACGACATCACCGGAAACCACGATGCAACCAAGGAACAAAACGATCGGCGTGATGGGCTCGGGCAAGGAACCGTGGCTCGCGTTTTCGGAACCGCTCGGCGCGTGGCTCGCGCAGGCCGGCTTCAACCTGCTGACGGGCGGCGGGCAGGGCGTGATGCTGGCGGTCGCGCGCGCGTTCGCCGGCGTGCCGGGGCGGGCCGGGCGATCGATCGGCATCCTGCCGACGCAGGCCGATCCGCTCGCGGGTTTCGTGCCGCTCGACGGCTATCCGCATCCGTTCGTCGACATCCCGATCCTCACGCCGCTGCCGCGCCGCGAGCCGGGCGCCGATCCGCGGACGATCAACCGCAACTACGTGAACGTGCTGAGCAGCGACCTGATCGTCGCGCTGCCGGGCGGGCACGGCACGGCCGAGGAGATTTCGCTCGCGCGGCGCTGGGGCAAGCCGCTCGTCTGCTTCGGGCCGGATGGCGCGTTTCGGGAGCTGGCTGCCGGCGCCGCATGCACGTCGTCGCTCGACGACGTGATCCGCTTCGTGGAAGACGCGTTTGCGCCGGAGCAGGTGCAGGTGGCGCATGCTCCGCGAAATGTTGGTGCGCTGGACGACGTCGTCGATCGACAGGCTGTCGATCCCGGTTGAACCTCAGCAGCCGGACGGCCATGGCCGGCTGAAACGCTGCTCGACCACCTCGGTTCCCCATTGCGTGCCCGCGGATTCGCCGGTCAGCGTAAAGCCGAACGACTCGTACAGATGGCGCGCGGAATCGAGGCCCTTGAACGTCCACAGGCAGGTTTCGCGAAACCGCTGCTCGTCGACGAAGCGCATGGCTTGCGTCATCAGCTGGCGCCCGATGCCCGATCCGCGCAACGCGTCGTTCACGATGAACCATCGCAGATGCGCGACGCCGGTCGCCGGGTTGCCGTCGATCGCGAGCGACGCGAGCGTCCGCCCGTCCTCCTGGCAGAGCCAGAGCGCCTTGCCTTCGGCCGGCAACGCGCCCGCGAACTCGGCAAGCTCGGTCGCCACGCGCTTTTCGAAAAAGGCGCCGAATCCCCAGTGCTCCGAATAGAAACGCGCGTGCAGGCTCGCGATATCGCCGATGCAGCCCGGCTGGTAGCCTTCGCGGATCTGCGGCGCGTCGGGTGTCGCGGCGGGCGACTTGGCGGCGTTGTCCTGCGCGAGCGCATCGGTATACAGCGCGAGCGAACGCAGCAGCGCCTGCTGGTCGGCCGGAATCATGCGGCGCAGCGCATTCGACACCTGGTCCGTCGCGAACTGGTCGATTCTTTTCCGGAGCTTTTTTCCTTCGGCGGTGAGGGTCAGCTCGGTCGCGCGCGCATCTTCGCTCGACACACGGCGCTCCACGATACCGGCGGCTTCGAGCCGCGCGAGTTGCCGGCTCGTGTTCGATTTGTCCAGGCGCAGGATGTTGCCGAGATCCCGGGCGTTGATGCCGGGCGCCATCCCGATCTCGAGGATCGCGTGAACGGCCGAAGGCGCCCAGTCGCTGTCGGCCAGCGTCGCGCGCATGAAGCCGAGCTCGCGAACCAGTTTGCGGGAGAAGTCGCGAAGCTCGAGGATGGTCGCTTCGCGAGGCTTGGCGGGAGCGTCGATGAGATCCATGGTCTGCCCGAAAAGGTTGCGTGTCGCAATCGATAATAGTTGCGGGTCGCAACTTGATCAAGGTGGATTTTCGGCGAAGCGGTGGCCCCCTTTGGTCGCCGTCGGGGGAGCGGCGTTGAAGTCGATCAAGGAGCCCGAACGAGCCGGCAGTTGTGGGCCGTGAATGGTATCGGCGCGGATGGCGGAGTGTCGTGACGTGGATGCATACTCGACGCATCTCGTCGACCTGCGGGCAGGAGTGCCGACCGATCGTCGATCCGGTCGCGCGATCGCGGGCCATCATCCGGACATGATGCATCGTCGTCGATCCAGGTCCACGGACCACGGAGATCACCATGAACAAGCTGTTGCCGATGACGATTGCGTTGCTTGCCGGATGCGGTATCAGCGCGGAAACGCTCCACGCTGCCGGCAGTATGGATGCGCCACCCTGTAGCGCGGCGCATGCGGCGGATCAGGACGGGAACGCCCCGATGTCGGGCACGTCGGTCCGCAGCTTTTCGACCGCCGGTTGCTCGGGCGCGGTGCTGCAGGGCGAACGGGCCATCGCGACGGTCGACGGCGACCGGGTCGAACTGCGGGACGGCACCGTCTATGTGAACGGCCGGTCGTACGGCGCCGTCACGCCCGCGCAGACGGTCGAATACGAGGCCGCGCACGACAGGCGCATATTGAAGGTCGACGGGAAAGTCCGCACGCCGCAGCGCTGAGTGCCGATTCCGGCCCCGTCAGCCGCGACGGGTCACGTCGTCTTCGGATCGCTGACTTTCATTCCCGCGCGCACGTCCTGCTGGATGCCGTACTGCGCGAACGGATAGCGCAGCCCGTTCCGCGACAGCGCGTCCATCCCCGCAATCGCCTGTTCCAGTGCATCCGGCGCCGGCCCCTTCAACACGCCGGCAGGCGGCGCGCCGCGCTTATTCGAGCAGCGTCAGCCGGCCGTCGCTGAGCCGCACTTCGCGCCCGACCCATGCCGCGTCGACGTCCGGCTCGGCGCGCGGCGTCTTGCCGGTCCAGCGCCGGTAAGCATGACGGAAGCTGCGCGGCTCGCTGTAGCCGAGACGTTCCGCGATCGCCGCGACCGTCAGCGTGTGGTCGTCGAGCATCCGCACCGCTTCGTCGTGACGCACTTCGTCGAGCAGCGACTGAAACGTGATGCCGTCCTTGTCGAGCCGCCTGCGCAGCGTGCGCTCAGTCAGATGCAGCGCATCCGCGAGCGACGTCATCGACTTGAAGCGCGGCAGGTCGCGCGCCATCAGTTCCTTCGCGCGATCGGCGAAGCGCGTGCCGACCGACGCGGCCCACTGACGTTCGAGCGCCTCGCACTGGTAGTGCAGCGCGTTGAAGCTGACTTCGTTCGCGAGGCGCGGCGTTTCCGTGCCGTTCACGGACGTGAACACGAGACGGTTGTTGCCCGCATTGAACGCGACCTTGCAGCCGAAGTGGCGCGTGTAGTCGGCCGCGTTGCGCGGCGTGCGGCGCGCGAGCTGCAGCTGCTCGGGCCAGACCGGCTTGCCGACGAGATCGGACACGATCAGGCGCAGGCTGGACAGGCACATGTCGACCTGAAACACCTCGAGATCGGGCTCGCCGTTGTAGCGGCCGATCGTCACGCTCATGCCTTCCGCGTGCGCATCGATACGCACATCGAAATACAGCCCCATGAACAGCGGAAACTGGCTCATGCACCGGAACGCCTGCATCACGGAGCCGCTGATCAGCATCGCGTAGCCGGCGAGGCCGAGCGTCGACACGTGCAGCCGCGCGCCGATCGACAGCCCGATCGACGGCACGCCGCTGCAGCGCAGCAGGTTGCGGAAACAGCGCTGCTCCTGGCCGCGATTCACGTGCAGGTTCGGCGACGCGACTTCGTCCGCGCCGAGCCCGGTGCCTTCGAGCAGCGCGGCGCCGTCGATGCGCCGCACGCGGCACTCGTCCAGCGCGACCGCGATCGCGTGGACGGTGGCGGGAATGTCTTCCTGGCGTCCGGCCGGACGCGCGAGGCCGAGCGACGAACGCAGGCTGCGCTCGGCCCTGCTCTGGTTTCGATGGGAGCGGCTGTCCATGGTGCGGATGCGGCGACGGGATCGCGTAGAACATAGCCGGAATGTCCGCAAAACGCCAGTGCGGCACAGCACCATTCATGACTGGCCGGCGCGACGCGCGGCGATGTGTCCGCAAATATCCCTCGATTACGTCCGCTTTTCTCATTCGTCGTCGATTTTTTGGCGCACCACACTCGTTTCCGAATCGTGCAATGCACGCGTTGCCGACGAAACGGGTGTTGACGTCATGAACGCAATCCACGTGAGGACAGCATGAACAACGACAGGCCAGGTCGGTCCGCATCGGTCGCTTCGACGAATGACCCGGAGCCGCGCGCGCATCGATGCGACGCAAACGGACGACGCAACGCGCATCCGCTCGGACTGTTCACGCTGGTGATCTTCGGCCTCGCGTACATGCTGCCGATGACGGTGTTCACGACCTACGGGATCGTCACGAGCGAGACGAACGGGCATCTGACGGCCGCGTATGCGGTCACGCTGGTCGCGATGCTGTTCACCGCGCGCAGCTACGGCCACATGGCGCGGCTGATGCCGAGCGCCGGGTCGGCCTATACGTTCGCGAGCCGCAACTTCGGCACGTCGGCCGGCTTCATGGTCGGCTGGGCGCTGCTGATGGACTACCTGTTCATCCCGATGATCAGCTACCTCGCGATCGGCATCTACATGAAGCAGCTATTCCCGGCCGTGCCGGCCAGCGTGTGGATCGTCGCGAGCATCGCGCTGGTCACCGGGCTGAACATCGTCGGCATCCGGCTCGTCAATCGCGTGAACCTGATCCTGATCGCGAGCCAGCTCGTGTTCATCGCGATCTTCGTCGTCGCGTCGGCGCGGGTTGCGAGCGGCGAAGGCCTGTCGATGGCCGTCGCGTTGCCGTCGTCGGGCGATGCGCGCGCGATCTTCGCCGGGTCCGCGATCCTGTGCCTGTCGTTTCTCGGCTTCGATGCGGTCACCACGCTGTCGGAGGAAACGCGCGAGCCGCGGCGCACGGTCCCGCGCGCGATCCTGCTCTGCACGCTCGCGAGCGGCCTGCTGTTCATGCTGATCGCATACATCGGGCAAGTGGTGTTTCCCGACTGGCACGCGTTCAAGGATCTCGATTCGGCCAGCCTCGACCTGATGCGGCGTATCGGCGGCGGCACGTTGTCGGCGCTATTCGTCGCGGTGTATGTGGCCGGCTGCTTCGCAAGCGCGATGGCCGGGCAGGCGAGCGTGACGCGCGTGCTGTTCGCGATGGGCCGCGACCGGGTGCTGCCCGAGCGCGTGTTCGGCCACCTGCATGCGCGGCTGCGCACGCCGGTGCGCGCGACGCTCGCGGTCGGCGTCGTGTCGCTGTCCGCGCTGTTCGTCACGCTCGATCTCGCGTCGACGATGATCAGCTTCGGCGCGCTCGTCGCATTCGCGATCGTGAACCTGTGCGTGATGCGCAGCTATCTGTGGTGGCCCGAGCACCGCCATGCCGCGGGCTGGATCGCGTTCGGCGCGATGCCGGCGATCGGCTTCGCGATGAACGTGTGGCTCTGGTCGGGGCTGTCGCGCCAGACGTTCTACGTCGGCATCGGCTGGCTCGCGCTCGGGCTCTGCCAGCTCGTGTGGCTGACGCGCGGCTTCACGCGCCCGGCGCCGACGCTGTCGATGAATTAACGACCGGTCGCCGGATACCGGTTTTGAAACCCTGAAGGAGGAGTGATCCATGAACGCCGTTGACGTCAATCCCGATGCGGACCTGCAGGCGCTCGGCAAGCGCCACCTGCTGATGCACTTCACGCACGCCGATGCGTATCGCGACCACGCGCTGACCGTGTTCGACCGCGGCGAAGGCTGCTGGCTCGTCGACCGCAACGGCAAGCGCTACTTCGATGCGCTGGCCGGGCTGTACTGCGTGCAGGTCGGCTACAGCCACGGCGCGGAGATCGGCGACGCGATCCGCGAGCAGATGGTGCGGCTGCCGTTCGCAACCAACTGGGGCTATGGCCACGAACCGGCGATCCGACTCGCGCACAAGCTCGCGGCGCTCGCGCCGGACGGCCTGAATCGCGTGTTCTTCACGTCGAGCGGGTCGGAGTCGAACGAGTCGGCGATCAAGCTGGTGCGCCAGTATCACCAGTCGCGCGGGGAGCCGCAGCGGCGCAAGTTCATCGCGCGGCGCGTCGCGTATCACGGCACGTCGTTCGGCGCGCTCGCGCTGAACGGAATGACGAACTTCCGCAAGCATTTCGAGCCGCTGATGTCGGGCGTGCGGCATGTGGGCAACACGAAGCGCTATGGCCGCCCGACGGGCGAGACGGAAGCTCAGTTTACGCGCCACCTGCTCGACGAGATCGAATCGCTGATCGTGCAGGAAGGGCCGGACACGGTCGCCGCGATCGTCGTCGAGCCGCTGCAGAACGCGGGCGGCAGCCTGACGCCGCCGGCCGGCTACGCGGCCGGGCTGCGCGACATCTGCGACCGGCACGGCGTGCTGCTCGTCGCGGACGAAGTCATCTGCGGGTTCGGACGGCTCGGCGAATATTTCGGGTCGGCGCGCTACGGGCTGAAGCCGGACGTCATCACGTTCGCGAAAGGCATCGCGTCGGGCTACGTGCCGCTCGGCGGCGTGATCGCGAGCGACGCGGTCGTCGACACCGTGCTCGACGGGCCGCAGCAGATGTTCCTGCACGGCGCGACGTACGGCGGCCATCCGGTCGCATGCACGGCCGCGCTCGCGAACCTCGCGATCATGGAACGCGAAGGCGTGCTTGCGAACGTCCGCGCCAACGAAGCGGTGTTCCGCCAGACGCTCGACGGCCTGCTCGAACTGCCGTGCGTCGGCGACGTGCGCGGCGACGGCTACCACTACTCGCTCGAACTCGTGACCGACAAGGCCGCGCGTCGCTGGTCGGCCGGCATCGGCGCGCAGGCGTTCGTGTCGACGCTGCTCGCGCCCGCGATCTTCGACGCGGGGCTGCTGTGCCGTGCGGGTGTCGATCATGAGGGCACGCCGATCGTGCAGTTCTCGCCGCCGCTCGTGATGTCGCGCGACGAGATCGTGTGGTTCGTCGCGCAAATCCGCGACATCCTCGTCGACGCCTATGCACGCGCGACGCGCTGAGCCGGCATCCGTCACAACAGGAGCATTCGATGCGAACGTCACAACAGTCCTATATCGGCGGCCAGTGGCTCGACCCGGCCGATGCACGGTCGATCGACGTGATCGACCCGGCCACCGCGCGGCCGTATGCGCAGCTCGGGATCGGCGGCGCGGCCGACGTCGACCGCGCGGTCGGCACGGCGAAGCAGGCGTTCGACACGTACTCGCGCTGGTCCGTGGACGAGCGCGTCGCGCTGCTGCGGCGCGTGCTAGACATTTACCGGCGCCGCTACGATGAGGTCGCGCAAACGATCAGCCAGGAGATGGGCGCACCGATCGCATTCGCGCGCGCGATGCAGGCCGCGGTCGGCACTGCGCATCTCGAACAGACGATCCGCGCGCTGCAGTCATTCCGCTTCAGCACGCAGACCGATTCGCTGCTGGTGTCGCACGAGCCGATCGGCGTGTGCGCGCTGATCACGCCGTGGAACTGGCCGATCAACCAGATCGTGTGCAAGGTCGCGCCGGCGCTCGCGGCCGGTTGCACGATGGTGCTCAAGCCGAGCGAGATCGCACCGTTCAGCGCGATCCTGTTTGCCGAAATTTTGCACGAAGCCGGCGTGCCGCCCGGCGTGTTCAACCTCGTGCACGGTTACGGGCATGAAGCGGGCGATGCGCTGTCGCGGCACCCGGATGTCGACATGGTGTCGTTCACGGGTTCGACGCGTGCGGGCGTCGAGGTCGCGAAGGCCGCCGCCGATACCGTGAAGCGCGTGCACCAGGAGCTCGGCAGCAAGAGCCCGAACCTGATCCTGCCCGACGCCGATATCGACGATGCGGTCACGCGCGGCGTGCGCAGCTGCTTCAGCAACAGCGGCCAGTCGTGCAACGCACCGACGCGCATGCTCGTGCATGCCGATCATCTGGTGCTGGCCGAGCAGGCTGCGCGCCGCGAGGCGGAACGCACCGTCGTCGGCGATCCTCGTTCGCCGGAAACGGGCATCGGGCCGGTGGTCAGCCGCACGCAGTTCGACCGCATCCAGCATTTCATCCGGCTCGGGATCGACGAAGGCGCGACGCTCGTCGCCGGCGGCCCCGGGCGGCCGGCCGGGCTCGGCGACGGCTTCTACGTGCGGCCGACGGTGTTCTCGAACGTCACGTCGGGCATGACGATCGCGACCGAGGAAATCTTCGGGCCGGTGCTGTCGATCATGACCTACCGCACGGAGGACGAGGCCGTCGCGCTCGCGAACGATTCGGTCTACGGGCTCGCGGCCTACGTGCAGTCGAAGGATCTCGAACGCGCGCGCCGGATCGCCGCACGGCTGCGGGTCGGCAACGTCCACATCAACTATCCGGCATGGAACCCGGCCGCGCCGTTCGGCGGCTACAAGCGCTCGGGCAACGGGCGCGAGTATGCGGAATTCGGCCTCGTCGAGTATCTGGAGACGAAGGGCACGACGGGGTACACGGAAGGCGGCGCGCGATAAAGTCTGCGTTTGCCGACGATCAGCCCTCTTCGGGATCCGTTGCGGCCGCATCGGATCCCGCAACGGGAGCGGCGGCCCGCCTGCGGATCTCGGAGTCGAGGATCAGACGCCCGCGCAGCTTGCCTTTCATCCGCTTCACATGCTTGGGCGCCTCGGTCATGTGCTCGACCATCAGCGCACGGACGCGCTCGGCATCGCGCTCGCGTGCGGCCTGCAGGATCGCCTTGTGGATCGACACGTTCGCTGCGCCGAAGCGCTTGTGCTCGACGAGCGGCGTATCGTTCCGGAACTCGATCAACTGCCGGATCATCTCGTTGATCAGCTCGCAGCTGAATCGCAGGAACGGGTTCGGGTTCGCGGCCGCGAGGATGTCGTGGAACGTCGTGTCCTCCTGTCGCTGGCGCAGCATGTGGCCGCGGTCGTGCACGCCCGACGCGCCGTCGCAACACGCGATGTTCGACTCCAGCGCGGCGAAGTCGCGCTCGCTCAGGTGCGGCACGGCGCCCGCCGCCAGTTCGGGTTCGAGCAGCTGCCGCACCGTATAGATGTCGTCGATCGTCACGTCCTTGAAGAACAGGTAGTTCTGCAGGAGCTGCAGCGTGCGGTCGAGCGGCACCTCGACGACCATCCCGCCGCCCGACGGCCCCGTCGTGACCTTGATGAGCCCCTGCACCTCGAGCGACTTCAGCGCCTCGCGGATCGTGCTCTTGCTGACGGCATAGAGCTGCTGCAGCTCGGCTTCGCGCGGCAGGCGGTCGCCCGGCTTCAGGTCCTTCTCGGTGATCAGCCGCTTGATCTCCTCGGCGACGAGGTCGGCCCGCTTCGGCTGCTTGATTTCGACCGCGAGGCCCGCCCTGGCTCGGTCCATGACCATCTTCACGACTCCTTTGTCTGACTGCGCGCCGCATCATCGTCGACGATCCGTTCCGGCGCAGGGTACGGAATTTTGCCTGATTGACACCAATTTTGATCAACTCTAGCATCAGGTTCATTCTATTTATCATGATAAATAGGATCAACCGGCGGCGCGCATCCTGCAGGGCGTGGGCACGGTTTGGCAGTCGGTCGCATCGCGTGTGTCCCCCTTTATCAGGAGCGTCAACTTGAATCGCCGAGAACTGTTGAAACTGGCCGCACTGTCGGCCGTGCCGGGTGCGCTCGGCAGCATGTCGTCCCGTGCCGCGTTCGCGCAGGGGTCGACCATCCAGCTTGCGTGCCCGGTGCCGATGTCGGGGCCGTTCGCCGCCAACGGCAAGTACGCCGATCTCGGCATGCAGCTCGCCGTCAAGCAATACGGCAAGGTGCTCGGCGCGCCGCTTGCCTATACGGCGCTCGATACCGAGGGCAAACCCGCGACCGCCGTGCGGCGCGTGCAGGAGATCGCGCAGCAGAAGGGCGTGCGCTTCTTCGCGGGCGGCATCCTGTCGTCCGAATCGCTGGCGATGGGCAAGGAAGTCCAGAAGGCGGACGGCGTGTTCATCACGACGGCCGGCGCGGACGAAATCACCGGCAAGGATTGCAACGCCGCGACGTTCCGCTGGTCGGTGCCGACCTTCGGCGCGATCGAGCAGACGGTGCGCCCGTTGATCCAGATGCTGCCGAAGGCGAAGCGCTGGTACACGATCACGCCGCAATACGTGTTCGGCGACGGCCTGCTGTCGGCCGCGAAAGCGATCTTCAAGGAGAAGGGCATCGAGCATGTCGGCAACAGCTACCACTCGCTCGCCGAGAAGGAGTTCAGCGGCTACCTGACGAACGCGGCGGCCGCGCAGCCGGACGTGCTGCTGATCCTGAACTTCGGCTCGCAGTCGTCGGACACGCTGCGCCAGGCCGTCAGCTTCGGGATGAAGCGCAACTGCACGATCCTGCTCGCGTGGGCATCGGGCCTCGAGCAGTTCGAGGCGCTCGGGCCCGACATCTGCGACGGCGTGTATTTCGGCGCGCAGTACTGGCACGGCATCGATTCGCCGCTGAACCGCGACCTGGTGAAGCGCACGAACGCCGTGTTCAAGGCGAACCCGAACTACAGCCTCGCGGGTTCGTACATCTGCTCGAAGATCCTGCTCGACGCGATGGTGAAGGCCGGCAGCGCCGATCCGAAGAAGGTCGTCGCGGCGATGGAGGGCATGAAGTACGACGGCCTCACGGGCCCGGAGGAAATCCGCAAGGCCGACCACCAGGTGCTGAAGAACTACTACCTGCTGAAGGGCAAGCCGAAGGGCCGGATGAAGAGCGCGGACGACTATGCCGACATCGTCAGCTCGGGCCAGTCGTTCCTGCCGGTCGACAAGACGGGCTGCAAGCTCGCGTGACGCCGTGCATGCGTCCGCGGCCATCGTGCGCCGCGGACGTCCGTTACCTTCCTTTCCGACACGGAAGCCATGAACGTCTATCTGCTGCAGATCGTCAACGGCATCGGCGTGGGCATGCTGTATTTCCTGCTCGCCGTCGGCCTGTCGATCGTATTCGGCCTGCTGCGCTTCGTGAATTTCGCTCACGGCGCGTTCTACCTGCTCGGTGCGTATCTCTGCTACCAGGCGCTGCAATGGTCGGCGAATTTCTGGGTCGCGCTCGCGGTCGTGCCGCTCGTCGTCGGCGCGTTCGCATGGGGCGTCGAAAAACTCGTGCTGCGTCATGTGTACGCGCAGCAGCATGAATTCCACATCCTGGCGACGGTCGGGCTCGCGCTCGTGCTGCAGGAGTGCGCGATCCTCGCATGGGGCCCGCTCGGCGACAACGTGCCGCCGCCCGACGCGCTGAACGGCGTCGTGATCTGGGGCGGCTTCGTCTACCCGAAATACCGGCTGTTCGTGATCGCGTTCACGGCCGTGCTCGCCGCCTTGCTGTGGTGGGTGCTCGAAGGCACGCGGCTCGGCAGCACGGTGCGCGCGGGCAGCGAATCGACGGAGATGGTCTCGCTGCTCGGCATCAACGTGACGCGCGTGTTCAGCCTCGTGTTCGCGCTCGGCGCGGCGACGGCGGCACTCGCGGGCGTGCTCGCCGCGCCGATCCGCGGCGTCGATCCGTTCATGGGCATCGAGGCGCTCGGCGTCGCGTTCGTCGTGGTCGTCGTCGGCGGGATGGGGAATTTTCTCGGCGCGCTCGTCGGCGGGCTGCTGGTCGGCATCGTGCAGAGCCTGATGAGCACGCTGTGGCCGGAAGGCGCGCGATTGATGATCTACGTCGCGATGGCGGCCGTGCTGCTGCTGCGTCCGAACGGATTGCTGGGGAGGGCCGCATGATCGAATCGTCGAAACCGCTGCCGCCGGGGGCGGCGGCCTCGCAGCGCGCGCCGGCATGGCGCGCCGCGTTGCAACGCCCGGAAGGCTGGCTCGCGGTGGCCGTGGCCTGCGTCCTGCCGCTCGTGTTGAGTTCGGGCTCGCTCGCCACCGAAGTGCTGGTGTTCGCGCTCGCCGCGCTCGGCTGCAACCTGCTGCTCGGCTACACGGGGCTGTTGTCGTTCGGGCAGGGCATCTTCTTCGGGCTCGGCAGCTATGCGGCGGGGCTCGTGCTGACGCGCGGCGTCGCGTCGGTGAGCGTTGCGCTGCTCTCTGCCGCCGCGCTCGGCGCCGTCGCGGCAGCGCTCGTCGGCTGGTTCTCGATCCGGCAGCGCGGCACCTATTTCGTGATGCTGACGCTCGCGTTCGGGCAGCTGTTCTACTTTCTCGCCTATACGACGCCGGACGTCACGGGCGGCGACAACGGGCTGCTCGACATCCCGCGCCCCGCGCTCGCCGCGTTCGGGCATCCGCTCGTTTCGCTCGACTCGCCATGGCGCTACTACGGCTTCGTCGCGGTGCTGTTCGTCGCGGTGTTCTGGCTGCTGCTGCGCGTGTCGCGCTCGGTGTTCGGCCGTACGCTGCTCGCGATCCGCGACAACGAGGCGCGCGCGGCGGCGGCCGGCTACGACGTGAAGCGCTTCAAGCTCGCGGCGTTCGTGATCTCGGGTGCGGTCACGGGCCTCGCGGGTGCGCTGCACGCGTTGATGACGGGCATCGCGCCGCTGTCGAACATCGACTATCACACGAGCGAGATGATCCTCGTGATGACGGTGATCGGCGGCACCGGCAACCTGTTCGCGTCGGTGCTCGGCGCGGCGTTCTACGTGCTGTTCGCGGACTGGCTGGCGACGCTGTGGCCGCGCTGGCTGCTGCTGCTCGGCCTCGTGCTGATCGCGGTCAGCCTGTTCATGCAGCGCGGGTTGTGGGGGCTGGGCGAACGCGTCGCGGCGTCGCTTCGGCGCACCGGACGCACGGCGGCTACGGCCAGGGAGCAGCAATGAGCGAAGCGATTCTCGAGGCGCGCGGCGTGGTCAAGCGCTACGGCAAGTTCACGGCGCTGGGCGGCGTCGACCTGCGGATCATGCCGCGCACCGTGCATTCGGTGATCGGCCCGAACGGCGCGGGCAAGACGACGCTGTTCCATACGCTGACGGGCACGCTGCCGATCACGTCGGGCTCGATCCTGTTCGACGGTCACGACGTGTCGCGCGAACCCGATCACAAACGCGTGCGGCGCGGCATCGCACGCTCGTTCCAGGTGACGAGCCTGTTTCCGAACCTGAGCGTGCGCGAGAACCTGCGGGTTGCCGCACAGGGCGTCGAATCGCGGCGCGCGCTGAATCCGTGGACGCCGCCGCGCGGTGCGCTCGCGCACGACGGCATCGTCGACGACGTGCTCGAGCGGCTCGGCCTGCAGCGCTTCGCCGACACGGCGGCCGGCGTGCTGTCGCACGGCCAGCAGCGCCGGCTCGAGGTCGGGATGGCGCTGGCGGCGCGGCCGCGCGCGATCTTTCTCGACGAACCGACGTCGGGCATGGGGATCGACGATCTCGACGACATGAAGGCGCTGATCCGTGGCCTGCGCGACGACTACACGGTCGTGCTGATCGAACACAACATGGGAATCGTGATGGACATCTCCGACACGATCACGGTGATGCAGCAGGGCCGCGTGCTGGTCGAAGGCAAGCCCGACGCGATTCGCGGCGACGAGCGCGTGCGCAGTGCGTATCTCGGCAACATGATCACGGGAGGCCGCGCATGATGCTCGACGTGAAGGAGGTCCATGCGTGCTACGGCAAGAGCCACGTCCTGCAGGGCATGACGCTGAACGTGAACGAAGGCGAGACGGTGACGCTGCTCGGCCGCAACGGCGCGGGCAAGTCGACGACGCTCAAGACGATCGCGGGCGTCGTCGCGCCGACCGGCGGCGCGGTGACGTTCGCGGGCCGGCCGATCGCCGGGCAGCCCGCGCACCGAATCGCCGCGCGCGGCCTGTGCTTCGTGCCCGAGCATCGCGGGATTTTCCGGCTGCTGTCGGTCGAGGAAAACCTGCGGCTCGGCGCGCGCCGCGATTCGCCGTGGCAGCTCGACGACATCTACCGGATCTTTCCGCGCCTGAAGGAGCGCCGCCGCAACGGCGGCGCGCAGCTGTCGGGCGGCGAGCAGCAGATGCTCGCGATCGGCCGCGCGCTGATGAACCACCCGCGGCTGCTGATGCTCGACGAGCCGGTCGAGGGGCTCGCACCGGTGATCGTCGAGGAGATCGTCGAGCAGTTGAAGCGGATCAAGGCGGCCGGCGTCGCGATCCTGCTCGTCGAACAGAACCTCGAAGTGTGCACCCGGCTTGCGGACCGCCACTTCGTGATCGAACAGGGCGTGATCGTCTACGAAGGCAGCAACGCGGCGTTCGCCGCCGATCACGAGGTGAAGGACCGTTACCTGGGCGTCGGCGTCGCGTAAGCGCCGTGCCCTTTCATTGCGAGGAATTCCATCGATGCAAGTTCAGGATTCGACACCGGGCGTCGCGGCGTCCGGCTTGCGCGTCGACGGCGCGCGGCTGTGGGACAGCCTGATGCGCCTCGCGCGGATCGGCGCGACCGACAAAGGGGGCGTGTGCCGCCTCGCGCTCACCGAACTCGATCGCGAGGCGCGCGACCTGTTCGTCGCATGGGCGAAGGAAACCGGCTGCACGGTGCGTGTCGACGCGATCGGCAACATCTTCGCGCGGCGTGCGGGCGAACGCGACGACCTGCCGCCCGTGACGACGGGCAGCCATATCGACACGCAGCCGACCGGCGGCAAGTTCGACGGCAACTATGGCGTGCTCGCGGGCCTCGAAGTGCTGCGCACACTCGACGACGTGGGCGTGCGCACGCGTGCGCCGCTCGAGGTCGCCGTCTGGACCAACGAGGAAGGCTCGCGCTTCGTGCCCGTGATGATGGGCTCCGGCGTGTTCGCGGGCGCGTTCACGCTCGACCACGCGCTCGCGCAGTGCGATCGCGACGGCGTGTCGGTGCGCGACGCGCTGGTCGCGATCGGTTATGCGGGCGATGTGGACGATGTGGACGATGGGCGCGACGCGCATCCGGTCGGTGCGTATTTCGAAGCGCATATCGAGCAGGGGCCGGTGCTGGAGGCGCACGACACGACGATCGGCGTGGTCGAGGGCGCGCTCGGGCAGCGCTGGTATGACGTCACCGTGCACGGGATGGAGGCGCACGCGGGCCCGACGCCGATGGAGCTGCGGCGCGACGCGCTGCTGGTCGCGGCCGATCTCGTGCGCGCGGTGAACGGCATCGCGCGCGCGCATCCGCCTCACGGACGCGGCACGGTCGGCTGGGTCGACGTGTACCCGAATTCGCGCAACGTGATTCCTGGCCGCGTGACGCTGACCGTCGACCTGCGCGCGGCCGACGACGCGACGCTCGCGGCGATGGATGCGCAACTGCGCGCGACGTGCGCCGACCTGCGCGCATCGGCCGGCATGCGGATCGACGTCGAGCAGGTCGTGTACTTCGCGCCGCAGCCGTTCGACGCGACGCTGGTCGAGCGGGTTCGGGCCGGCGCGAGCGCGCTCGGGCTGTCGTCGATGAACGTGATCAGCGGCGCGGGCCACGACGCCGTGTATCTCGCGCGCGTTGCGCCGACCGCGATGATCTTCGTGCCGTGCAAGGACGGGATCAGCCACAACGAGATCGAGGACGCCGATCCGGTGCATCTGGAAGCCGGCTGCAACGTGCTGCTGCAGGCGATGCTGGGCGCTGCCGGGATTGCGGAAGGTGGCGCACGATGAAGATCCTGATCGCCCGGATGAACCACGAGACCAACACGTTCTCGCCGGTGCCGACGCCGCTCGCCGCGTTCGGCCGCAACGGCCCCGACTGGGGCGACGACGCGTATCGCGCGAACCACGGGATGCGCACCGCGATGGCCGCGTTCATCGATGCGGCCGCGCGTGAAGGCGCTGAAATCGTGACGCCGGTGTCGGCGGCCGCGAACCCGAGCGGGCCCGTTGCGGCCGATGCGTATGCGGCGATCTGCGACGCGATCGTCGCGGCCGCGCCCGGCTGCGACGCGGTGATGCTCGACCTGCACGGCGCGATGGTCGCCGAGCAGAGCGCGGACGGCGAGGGCGACCTGCTCGCGCGCGTGCGCGCGGCGCTGCCCGACGCGCCGATCGCGGTCGCGCTCGATCTGCACGCGAACGTCACGCAGAAGATGATCGACCACGCGGACGTGATCGTCAGCTTCAAGACCTATCCGCATGTCGACATGTATGAGACGGGCGAGCATGCGGCGCGCGTGCTGCTCGACCGGCTTCATGGTCGCGCACGGCCGGTGCTTGCGTGGCGGCAACCGCCGCTGATGACGTCGACGCTGCGCAGCGCGAGCGCCGAAGGCGCGATGCGGCGCGCGGTGGAGGCCGCGCACGCGGCCGAGGCCGAGGTCGGTGGCGTGCTCGCCGTGTCGGTGCTTTCGGGTTTCTCGCTCGCGGACATTCCCGCGCCGTGCATCAGTGTCGTCGTGGTCGGCGACGGTGATCGCGCGGTGGCCGATGCCGTCGCCGAACGTATTGCGCGGCAGATCTGGGACGCACGCGACGAATTCGTCTACCGCAGCGCGCCGCTCGCGGAGTCGGTCGCGCAGGCCGCGGCGCTCGCGCGCGGCGCGGACCGCCCGGTGCTGATGCTCGATCACGGCGACAACTGCATGTCGGGCGGCCCGTGCGACACGATGGACCTGCTCGAAGAAGCGCTTGCGCAGGGGCTCGACGGGATCGTCAGCGGGCCGCTGTGCGACCCGCAAGCCGTCGCGGCGCTGATCGATGCGGGTGTTGGCGCGACCGTCACGGTGCCGGTCGGCAACCGGCTGCCGTCGCACGGCGGCGTGCGGCGCGAGCCGTTTCGCGCGACGGGTGTCGTGCGCGCCATTACCGACGGCGAATACGTGATCACGGGGCCGACCTATACGGGCCAGCGCGCGTACATGGGCCGCACGGCCGTGCTCGACATCGGCGCGGCGACGCTCGTCGTCACCGAGCGCACGCAGGAGCCATGGGATCTCGGCGTGTTCGAGAGCGTCGGCGTCGATCCGCGCCGTGCGCGCTTCCTGCTGCTGAAATCGCGGATGTATTGCCGGCCGGTGTTCGTGCCGATCGCGGCCGCGCTGGTCGAATGCGACAGCCGCGGCGTGACGGGCTCGGACTACGGGCTGTTTCGCTACGAGCGGCTTGCGCGGCCCGTGTATCCGCTCGACAACGTCGATCGGTGGGGGGCGGGCGCGTCACCGGCGGCCTGACGGAGCGGGGCGCGAGACGCCGGATTTGCACGCTTTCGGGCATCATGCGATGGCAGCGGCCCGTCGAGCAGCAGGGTCGTGCAATCCATTGCGTCCGCAACCGATCCGGAGAATCGACCGCCATGCATTCGAATCCTTTCCGCCTGCGCAGCGCGCGCCTGCTCGCCGCGCTGACCCTCGCCACGACGGCCGTCGCCGTGCACGCCGCCGACTGGATCGTGTCCGGCAACGACGGCAAGTACCAGCGCGTCGAGGGCCGCGACACCTTCCTCGCCTCACCTCCCGCCGACACGCTGACGCTGCTCGACGCCAGCACGTTCCCGCCGAAAGTCGCATTGCAGGTCGACGTCGAGAACGGCATTCAGGGGCCGCCGCAGGCCGTCGCGATCACGCCCGACGCGAAGCTCGCGCTCGTCGGCGCGCCGACGCGCTACGACGCGGCCGCGAAGCAGCTCCTGTTCGACACGTTCCTGCAGGTCGTGAATCTCGACGCCGCTCCGCCCGCAATCACGCGCATCGAGCTCGGCACGCATCCGCAAGGGATCGCGATCGACCGTTCGGGCCGGCTCGCGCTTGTCGCCAATGTCGACGGCAGCGTATCGATCCTGCGCATCGACGGCACGCGCGTGACGCTCGACGGCAACCTGAAGATCGGCAAGAAGCGGCTCGCAGGGATCAGCTTCACGCACGACGGCAAGCATGCGCTCGTGTCGCTGCGCGACGAGCAGGGCGTCGCGGTGCTGAACGTCGACGACGGCAAGGTGACCGACAGCGGCACGCGCCTGAGCACGGGCGTCGCGCCTTACACGATCGACGTGTCGAGCGACAACCGCTGGGCGGTCGTCAGCAACGTCGGGCTCGCGGGGCTGCCGGGCTATACGGGCACGCTCGCGGGCGACGCCGATACGGTCGCGCTGATCGACGTGTCGCGCGTGCCGTTCCGGACGGTCCAGTACCTGACGGTGCCGTCGCTGCCGGAAGGCGTCGCGATTTCGCCGAACGGGAAATGGATCGCCGTGCAGGCGATGGACGGCTCGAACCTGACGCCCGACAATCCGGGCCGCCGCAAGCTCGGCAAGGTGCTGCTGTTCGAGATCCGCGACGGGCAGGCCGTGCAGACCAGCGAGTTGCCCGGCGGCGAAGCCGCGCAGGGCATCGTGTTTACCGCCGACAACCGGCACGTGATCGTGCAGTTCAACGTCGAACGGCAACTGGCGCTCTATGCGGTGGAAGGCGGCAAGCTGCGCGATACGGGCAAGCGTATTGCGTTGACCGGTGGGCCGTCTTCGTTGAGGACGTTGCCGCGCTGACGCGTGGGGCGCCGGTTCGTTCACCTCCGTGCATTCATGCGGCGCCCGGATTTTCCAGGCGCCTGTCGATGCGCGTTACGGCCGCAGCAGATCGAACCCGCCGAATACGACGACACCGCTGAGCGCGATCATCGCAACGGAATGCTGGCCGAAGTAGAGAATCGCGGCGGCAAGCCACGTCGTGATGCAGAAGGCGCCGATGCGGGCCATCGTGTGTTCCTCGAATGCGTAATGAAGTGGGCGCCGCCCGGCGGGCCCGGCGCGCCGGGGCGCGGGGGCCACGAAGGCGGACGGAGAGGGCGACCCGCGAAGCCGCGACGGCGGCGCGGCACGCGCACGTGCCACGCCCGGAAGGGCGGGAGTCGAACCCGGCGGCGTTGCGCGACCGTGCCCGCAGGCCGTCGACGCGCGGATCCGCCCGGCAAAGCGGCAATTTTACCAGCGCCGTTTCGCTGCCAATCTGGCCCTTTCGCGACTTGAGTGCCGCGATCTACCGCGGAATCCGTCCGACCCCGATACTCAAGTTTCGTATGACGAATGTCGTAAACGAGTCGGAAGGCATTTCATGCCACCCCGTCACGATTTGTTTACCGACATACGGACCGACACGATGCAGATCGATTTTTCCACGACCGCGCGATCCCCGCTGGCGGACGGCAGCGTTACAGCAAACGCGCCGGGCGCATCGGCCACGACATCATCCGCCGACGGCGCAGCGGATACCGCGGGTACCACCGGCACGGCGAGTACCACCGGCGCGAAGCGTTCGACCGGCGGCAGCGGCGAAACGCTCGGCGCATCGGGCGCGTCGTCGGAAAGCCCGGCAGTCAGCCAGTTGAAGGCGCTGATCGAACGGCTGCAGAAGCAGCTCGCGACGCTCGAGCGGCAGATGGCGAGCGCGGCCCAGCGCGCGAAGGACGACCCGGCCGCGGCGGTCGAACAGCAGTCGCTGAGCGCGGAAGCCAGCGCGATCTCGGCGGCATTGGCGACGGCGATCTCGCAGCTCGCGGCGGCGATCGAGAAGTCGGGCGGCTCGTCGGCGGGCGGGCTGGTGTCGACGCAGGCCTGACGGTTTCCGGCTGCGCGCGGCCGTTAATGCCGCGTCGGCCGCACGCATTACAATCGCAAACTCGTCTCCCTCGAAAGGACGGCAGAACGATGCATGCGGAACTCGACGACGACGAACTCGTCCGCTTCGACGCGCACGGCGGCACGCCGCTGCCGACGGCCGATGCGCAAGGATGGCTGGAACACGACGGCGCGCGCATCTGGCACGCGTCGTTCGGCCAGGGCCCGCCGGTCGTGCTGCTGCACGGCGGCCTCGGCCACGGCGGCAACTGGGGCAACCAGGTGCCGGCGCTGCTCGCGGCCGGCTACCGTGCGATCCTGATCGACAGCCGCGGCCACGGCCGCAGCACGCGCGACGACCAACCGTATTCCTATGAACGCATGGCGTCGGACGTGCTTGCGGTCCTGGACGCGCTGCACGTCGACCGCGCACGCTTCGTCGGCTGGAGCGACGGCGCATGCATCGCGCTCGTGCTGGCGGCCCGTGCGCCGGAGCGCGCGGCCGGCGTGTTCTTCTTCGCGTGCAACATGGACCCGGGCGGCACGAAGGAGATGGTGCCGAGCCCGCTGATCGACCGCTGCTTCGCGCGCCACCGGAAGGACTACGCGCAACTGTCCGCAACGCCGGACCAGTTCGACGCATTCGTTTCGGCCGTCGGCGAAATGATGCGCACGCAACCGAATTACAGCGCACAGGATCTCGCGGCGATCGCGGTGCCGGTGACGATCGTACAGGGCGAGCACGACGAATTCATCCGGCCCGAGCATGCGGCGTATCTGGCGCGCACGATTCCGGGCGCGACGCTGACGATCCTGCCCGGCGTGAGCCACTTCGCGCCGCTGCAGCGGCCCGCGCGATTCAACGCGGCGATGCTGGCCTTCCTCGACCGGCTGCCGGGTTGACCGCTCGTGCGGCCCGCGCGCGCCGTCGATGGGCGCGCGCGTTGGTCGCCCGTGCTCAGACCATCGCGTTGTCGTTGCCGGGAATCTCGTGCGCCTTGATCTGCTTGCGGTGCAGTTTGTACAGCAGCTTGCCGAGCATGCCGTCCTCGTGACGCAGGCGCGTGATGTTGCGCACGTATTCGTCGTCCGGCGCGATCGCCTGGGCGCCCATGATCCAGCGCACGCTTTCGCGATAGTTGTAGAGCGATTTGTCGCGGCTGTCGGCCAGGATCGACGACAGCGCGGCCATCGCCGCCGGATGGCCGCCTTCCGCATGGCGGCGCAGTTCGTCGACGTAACGATGGCGCGACGGGAGATCGTCGACGTCGGCGATGAACATCAGCATCGTCTCGAGGCCCTCGGTATGCCCCATCTCGTGCGCCATGCGCGCGGCCTCGACGGCTTCGACCTGCATGCGCGTGCGTTCGGCTTCGTCCTTGCTGGCGCCCGCGATGTGATAGTACGCAAACCCGAGCTTGTACGCGGCCATGTTGCCGCCGTCGTCGACCGACTCGCGGAAGTAATGGGCGGCGCGATACAGATCCTGCGTGACATGCATGCCGTCTTCGTAGAAGCAGCCGAGCAGGTAGCCGCACGAATCGCCGCCCGCTTCATAGCCGAGTTCGCACAGCGCGACGGCGTCGGCGGGCCGACGGCCTTCGTCGCGCATCGCCGACGCGAGCTGGTTCCATGCGAGCGAGCCCGGCTCGTTCACGCGCGCGGCTTCGAGCCACGCATCGCCGCGTGCGTCGTCCTGCGCGAAGCCGAACGTGCCGGTGCGATGGGCGTAGCCGCGCAGGATCATCGCCGACGTGCATGCGCGCGCATCCGATGCGCGCTCGATCGCGCCGGTCAGCCAGGTGCCCTGCGGATCGAGGTCGAGCGCGAGCCGTACGCCCATTGCCATCGCGTGGTTGTCGTCGATCGGCTGATCGCGCTCGGCTTCCTGCAGGCGCGCGTAAGCCTGCTCGTATTCGCTGCGCATGAAATGACTGTGCGCGAGCCAGTGCAGCGTTTCCCAGCGGTGATACGGATGCAGTGCGGCCCTGGCCCGCGCGAGCGTCGCGGCCATCGCGCGGCGTGCATCGTCGTCGTCGTCATTCGAATCGAGCGTATTGCCGATATGGCCGTCGCGCCAGATCTCGTGGCGCAGCCGGTCCTTCTCGACCGCGTCGAGGTGCGCGCACGCGTCGGAATCGACGAACGCGCGGACGTGGTCGTGCGAGCCGCCCCAGCGCGGCTGCATGTACCAGATGAACGTGCGCATCGGGAAAAACTGGTGCGGGTGAATGTGCAGCGTCGCTTCCATCCAGTACCACTTGCCCTTGCGCAGCTTCTTGCCCTGGACGGGGCCGGGCAGCGCTTCCGGAAATTCCGCCAGGCAGGCGACGGGTACGTCGGGGTTCAGCCCCGAACGCGCGAGCATGCCCTGCAGTTCGGCGCGAGTGGCCTCGTCGTGGGCGCCGACGTTCAGGTGCAGCTCGGTCACGGGCCGGCGCCGCTGTTGCACGAGCTGCGTGAGCCACTCGGGTTCGTCGAACGACGACACGCTCGTGAAGATCACCTTCGGCGCGCTCCACATCGTCGGCGCGAGCACGAGCGCGCGCAGCGCGGCGACGATCGTCAGCGTTGCGCACGCATGCGCGCAGATCCAGCCGGTTTCTGTCACCGTCTCGGCCCAGCCGGAGCCGCGGTACTCGTACGCCCAGTGGTGCCAGTAATGCGCCTCGCACAGCCACGCGTGCGCGGATTGCGGGTTCGCGGCCTGCCAGGCGCGCAGGCGCGCGAGGCCTTCGGCGCCGGCTTCGATGCACGGCTGCACGTCGGCCGGCAGCGCGTCGACGTACAGCGCCTCGGCCGTGCGGTCGGCGAAGCTGGCGGCGAGCGCGGCGTCGAGCTGCGTGTCGAGCGCGGCAAAGTCGCCCGCGCGCAGCAGCGCGTCGACGTCGCAGATGAACCATCGGGACTTCGCGGGCGGAATCAGGTCGGCGGGAGCAGAGGACATGTCGGTGTCGGCGGTCATGACGAAACGGGTTGGGGATCGAAGATGCGGTAGCGCTTCCACGGCAGCGAAAGCCAGTTTCCGGACGGATTGCGCAGGTGCTCGCGCACTTCCTGCGTGGCGCGTGACGACGCTGGGCCGTCCTGGCCGCTGCCGCGCAACCAGTGCTGGCGCGCCCGCGCATACGCGAGCCCGAAGTCTTCCCAGCTATCGAAGCTGTCCTGCGCGCGCTGCGCATTGAGCAGCAGCACGACCCACGCCTGCTGTTCGGACGCCCAGCCGAGCAGCGCGATGCAGCGCACGAGAAACGCGGTGCGCGCGCAATCGAACGCCAGCGCGTCGCGCACGCGCCCAACGGCCGCAAGCTGTTCGTAGAAGCCTTCGTGCGAGCGGCCGACACCGCGTATCCAGCCCGCGAGGATCGGCGCAACGCGCTGCACGATCTGCCACTCGGGCAGGTCGGCCGGCAGGTCGAGTTCGCGCCGCAACTGGCGGGCGAGCTGTTCGCGCTGCGTGTCGGGCAGCGCGTACACGAGGTCGTCGCAATCGCAGCGCAGCCCGTTGCGGATCAGCAGGATGTCGGCAAGTGCGAGCGACCAGCGGCGGCGGTTCGGCGGCGCCTGGTCGGCGAGCGTGCGGGCGAGCGAAACCGCGGCGGTCTGCCGGACCGGCACCGCGCGGTCGGTGCCCGCGGCCTGGTCGGCGTCGACTTCGCGCACCATCCGCGCGGCGATTCGCAACGATCGCCACACGTACCACACGAGCCACAGCACGGCCGCGCCGATCAGCAGTTTCAGCATGACGGGCTCCCGGCCGCTGTTGAGGGCAGCGCGAACGCCGCGCACAGCGCGGGATCGATCGGAATGCCCTCGATCGAGAAGGCGGCCGCTGCCCGAGGTGCATCAGGTTCGCGCGCGGCCGGCAGCGCATCGCCCGGCAACGCGTGGCGCGCAGCCGCCGCGACGGCCGGATCGATTTGCCGAAGCTGACCGAGCGCGTAGGGCGCGTTGCGTAGCAGCAGCCATTGCAGCACGGCCGGCGGCTGCGCGAAATGCTCGATCAGGTGGAAGTTCTCGCTCATTACGCTCAGCAGATGGTCGGGCGAGCGCACGTCGGTGACGAAGGTCCATTCGCCGGTGGCCGCGCCCGGCGTGTCCGGCTCGAACACGAGGCCCATGCCCTCGCAGTCGGGATGACGCTCGCCGCGCGGCGCGAGCGTGCGCAGGAACTGGCGCACGTCGTCCGCATAGCGGCGCACCGGATGGCGGTTCTGCTTGCCCTTGATCTGGTCGATGTGCAGGCCGTCGCCGGTCACCGACAGGCTGATCGTCACGTGCGGCTGGTTGCCCGCGCCGCGCAGCGTGAACAGGCGCAGCCGGCCGTCCTGCGCGGCTTGCGCATACTGCTCGCCGTACCCGCCGCGCAGCCGGCGGCGATCCGCGAACTGGCCGAGACAGTGCTGCATGTAGTACGACTCGTAAGCCAGCTCCTCGCGCAGCGCCGCATGATCGCCGGCGAATTCGAAGACGATCCCGTTCGGCGTGCGCAGCACCTCGCGTAGCGCGAGGCCGCTGCTCGGCACCCAGCCCTTGTCGCGGCGCGCCTGCATCCGCTGGTGTTCGCGCTCCCACATGTCGAGCGCCATCGCGCACGTGATGCGCTGCAGTTTCTGCGCGAGCCGCGTGCCGGCGCGCGAGCGCAGGAATTCGACCAGCACGCGCTCGCGGTCGATCAGCAGCATGTGCTCGGGATCGATGAAGTAGAGCGGCTTCGGCTCGACCGCCGCGCCGATGACGCCGCCGGATGCCGGCTGCGCGCGGAACCGGCGCACGAGCCAGTCGGGCGCCGGCCGGTCGGCGCCGGCGAGCGCGCGGTAATCGGCGAGCGAATCGAGCGGCTGCGCCTGCTCGAACGCGCCGACGACCCAGCGGAAGAAATGGTTGCCGAGCCACGCGCGGATGTCGGCCGGATCGCGGCGCTCGGCGCTGCGGCGCGCGATGGCCGCCTTGATGTCGGGCGCGTTGACGACATCGCGCGGCCGATAGGCGGACGCGGCGACGGTTTCGGTCACGGGGTCACTCTCCGGTCAGGCAGGGTGTCCGCGGGCGGGACCCTGGAGGTTTTTGGCTTGCGTGCTGGAGGGCATGCGGGCGCGATACGCGGCGGTATCGCGGGTGCCCGATGCAGGTCGGTCGACGCGTGAAAATCACGCGACCGCGCAGCGGCCAACGACGCGGGAGCGGGCGATCGAGGAATGGCGATTCATGGTTTCTCTCAGGATGGATTTTATTTTTTGCTGCCGCGAGTTTACTGCGATCCGCGCTGGCTAATCAATCGCGCGGCGCGCCGGCGTTTGCCGATCTGACAAGACTTATCTCTTTTTCATCGATTTTCGATGCAGCGCCATTCGATCGCCGGATTGAATGCTGTTAAAACCGACAGGTTTTTACGGCAAGCCGGCAAACGGCTCGTGATTGCCGCGTTGCAATCCGGCGCTTCGCGTATCTCATAAGTTTTTCTTTAGGCTCGCGCAACATATCGTCGATTGTTCGCGGCTGGCCGGTAATGGATAGTCCTGCTTCGACAGGCCGGCCACGCGATTTCCGCGCGGCGCGGCCGAATCTGTTGTTCGTGCAACCATCCGATATCAAAGGAACCGCAACCATGCGATTCAACGCGACACGCTTCGCCGCGACCCTGTTCGTCGCCGCGTGCGCCACCGCCATGGCCGGCCGCGCGGCCGCAGTCACGCAGAACGACATCCACGCAACCGTGACCCGCCACGTCGCGCCGCTGATGAAGCAGTACGCCATTCCCGGCATGGCGATCGGCATCGTCGCCGACGGCAAGCCCTACGTGTTCGACTACGGCGTGATGTCGACGCAAACCGGCAAGCCCGTCACCGGCGACACGCTGTTCGAGATCGGCTCCGTCAGCAAGACGCTGACCGCGACGCTCGCGTCCGATGCGCAGGAGGGCGGCGAGCTGTCGCTGTCGGACCCTGCGGCCAAGTACCTGCCCGCAATGCGGGGCAAGCCGTTCGGCGGCGTGACGTTGCTCGAGCTCGGTACGCACACGCCGGGCGGCATGCCGCTGCAGGTGCCCGACAGCATCCGCGACGATGCCGGCCTGATCCGCTATCTCGACGCGTGGCGGCCTGCGTATGCGCCGGGCACGCGCCGCACGTATTCGAACGTCGCGATCGGGATGCTCGGGCGGCTCACCGCGAAGGCGATGAATCGCGATTTCTCGGTGCTGATGGAGCAGCGGCTCTTTCCCGCGCTCGGGATGACGCACACGTATATCAACGTGCCCGATGCGCGCACGGCCGACTACGCGCAGGGCTATACGCAGGACGGCAAGCCGATCCGGATGACGGGCGGCATGCTGTGGCAGCCGGCGTACAGCGTCCGGACCACGGCGGCCGACCTGCTGCGTTTCGTGCAGGCGAACATGGGGCTGGTCGAAACGGCGCCGCGGCTGCAGCGCGCGATCGAGCGCACGCACACCGGCTATTTCCGTGCAGGGCCGCTGACGCAGGACCTGATCTGGGAGCAGTATCCGTATCCGGTCGCGCTGCCGACGCTGCTCGAAGGCAACGCGCCGAAGATGCTGTTCGATGCGACGCCGGCCAGCGCGATCAAGCCGCCGCTCGCGCCGAACCCGGACACGTGGATCAACAAGACGGGCTCGACCAACGGCTTCAGCACGTATGTCGCGTTCGTCCCCGCGAAGCGGATCGCGATCGTGATGCTCGCGAACCGCAGCTTCCCGATCGAGGATCGAGTGAAGACGGCATACCGGATTCTCGAGTCGCTCGGCGGCGGCCGGTAATGCTTCCGGCGGCGGACGAAGCGCCGCCGCTTACTCGGGCGGTTGTTCGTCGTACGCGACGAAGATCTTGCGCGTGCGTTCGACGACTTCCCACGTGCCGCGAAAACCCGGCGGAATCACGAAACGATGGCCGGCACGCAGGGTCTTCCTGTTGCCCTCCAGGTCGGTGATCACGGACGTGCCTTCCAGGATCTCGCAGTATTCCGCTTCGGTGTACGCGACGTGCCAGCAACCCGGCGTGCTTTCCCAGATGCCGGTCGAGAAACGGCCGCACGGGCTCGCGAAGCCGGGCGTGAGGGCTTGCAGCGGATCGCCCGAAATCAGCTTCTCGGGCGACACGCGGTACTGCGTCGGCTCGCCGCTCGGGGTGAGCGCGTCGGTAATGGATGAAACGTCGATCATGATCGGCATGCTTCGTCGAGTTGGGTGGAGTGGAGCGCGCCGGCGCGGCGTCGCTCAGGCGACTGCCGTGTCGGTTGTTTCCACTGCCATCCTACCGCGCACGGTCGAGCCCGGCGATGACGCAGCGCCCGCGAGCCGCCGATAACGCGCAAGCGCCCACAGCGGGAAGTACGCGGTATAGCCGTGATACTTCAGATAGAAGATGCGCGGAAAGCCCGGCGCATTGTGCGAGCGGTGCCACCAGAAACCGTCGTCCTGCTGCATCGACTGCAGATACGCGATGCCGCGCTTCACCGAATCGGATTCGCAGTCGCCGAACGCCATCTGCGCGAGCAGCGCCCACGCGGTGCAGTTCGACGTGCTCTCGCCGGAATTCGTGCCGGCGAGCTTCGGGTCGATATAGCTGTCGTTCGTCTCGCCCCAGCCGCCGTCCGCGTGCTGCCGTGCGCGCAGCCAGTCGAGCGCGCGGGCGATGTACGGCTGCGACTTGTCCTCGCCGGCAAGCGCGAGGCCGGCCAGCACGCTCCACGTGCCGTACAGGTAGTTCGTGCCCCAGCGGCCCCACCAGCTACCGTCGGGCTGCTGCGTGCGCTTCACGTAGTCGATGCAGTGCGCGAGCGCCGCGCGGTCGTCCGCGCGCTTCGTCACGCCGAAGCACAGCAGCACGCGGCCCGACACGTCTTCGGTCGGCGGATCGAGCAGCGCGCCGTGATCGGCGAACGGGATCGCGTTCAGGTACATGCGGTCGCAGTCGGCGTCGAAGGCCGCGAAGCCGCCGTTGCGCGATTGCAGCCCGCGCATCCAGTCGAGCGCGCGCGCGACGCGCGGCGCATACGGGTTCGCGCCGTCCGCGTTGCGATGCGTGCGGCCGCGGCGATCGAGCATCGCGGTGACGAGCGCGCTGTCGTCGATGTCGGGGTAGTACGGGTTCGCGTACTGGAATGCCCATCCGCCCGGCTCCGTATCGGCTGGCGCGTTCTCGATCCAGTCGCCGCGCAGGTCGTTCACCTGGCGCTCGGCCAGCCAGTCGTACGCGCGCGCGATACGTTCGTCGAGTTCGCGCAGCGCGCCGGCCGGCTCGCCGGCTTCCGGCACTGCCACGCCGCGCGCCTGCTCGAGCGCCATCGTGCTCCATGCGGTGTCCCACACCGGTGACAGGCACGGCTGGCAATACACGCTGCCGTCGGGCCGCGTGACCAGCAGCTTTTCCAGCGCGTTTTCGCAATCGCGCCGCAGCGGATGATCGTCCGGATAGCCGAGCACCTCCATCATCTGGTAGCTGTACACGATCGGCGGGAAGATGCCGCCGAGCCCGTCCTCGCCGTTCATGCGTTCCGCGCACCATGCCTCTGCATGGCGGATCGCGCGCTGGCGCAGGCGCTTCGGCATCAGCGGCTCGATATGGCGGACCGTGCGGTCGAGCGCGAGGAACAGCTTGCGCATGCCGCGCGCGGGCGGGAAGTAGTGACGTTCTTCGTCGGGCGGCGTGACGAACAGCTCGCGGATCGAGATGTTGCGCGGATTGCGGGCGCGCGCCTTCAGCGAGCACAGCACGAGCAGCGGCACCATCGTCGTGCGCGCCCAGTACGCGACCTTGTACATCGAGATCGGCACCCACTTCGGGAACAGCACGAATTCGATCGGCATGAACGGCGCCGCGCGCCACGGCACCTGGCCGAACGTCGCGAGCAGGATGCGCGTGAACACGTTCGAGCGCGCCGCGCCGCCGAGCTTCAGGATCGCGTCGCGCGCGCGGGCCATGTGCGGCGCGTGTTCGCTGTCGCCGGCGGCCTTCAGCGCGAAATACGCCTTCACGCTGCACGACACGTCCGGTGCACCGTCGACGTACAGATCCCATCCGCCATGCGTGTCGAGCCGCTGGTTCGCGCGCAGGTAGCGCGCCATCTTCTGCTGGCGGACGTCGTCGATCCTGTCCATGAAATGCATCATCAGGATGTATTCCGCGGTGATCGTCGCGTCGGATTCGAGTTCGAAACACCAGCTGCCGTCGGGCTGCTGAAGACGCACGAGCGCGTCGCGTCCACGGGCGATGGCGGTGTCGAGCGCGGACCAGGGGGATGGGGCGGGTTTGTTCATGCGGCGGATCATACCATCCAGCCGGAATGTTTATATCGAGACTCTCGGGTGCTAACATCCGCACCATGAAAAAACGCCTTGAACCCGCGCCGCACGACGTGTCCGCGCCTGTCGAACCGGCTGGAACGGCCGCTGTGCGGGCATCCGAAGAATCATCGGCGCCGGTGGCTGCCGCCGCTGCCGGCGTGCGGCGGAAAAAAGCGCCGGATCAGGTGCGCGCGCAATTGCTGGCGGCGGCATCCGAGATTGCGACGCATCACGGCGTGGCTGCGTTGACGCTCGATGCGGTTGCCGAGCGTGCCGGCGTGACGAAAGGCGCGCTGCAATATCACTTCGCGAACAAGCAGGGGCTGCTGGATGCGCTGTTCGGGCAGGCGACCGAGCGGTTCGCCGCGCAAATGGCCGCGCGGACGGCGGCGGATCCCGGCGGCGACGGCGCGGCGGCGCGGGCCTATCTGCACGCGGTGCTCGACGCGGCCAATCCGGCGGCGAGTACCGATGTGCTGCGCGTGCTGGTCGCGTCGATGATTACCGAGCAGGAGACGCGCGCGCGATGGTCGGTGCCGATGCGGGAATGGACGCGGCCCGATCCCGTGCCGCTGGAGCGGGCGGCAACGCTGATGATCTGCCGGCTCGCGGCCGACGGGCTGTGGATTTCGGAATTGCTCGACAGCGTCGAGGTATCGGCCGAGTTGCGTTCGGAGATCGTCCGGCAGCTGGATGCGATGAGCAAGGGGGTGTTTCCGAAGGAGAGTGGTGGGGCGGCGTGACGTGGACGCGCCGCAATATTGCCGGCGGGGTAGCCATCGACCGAATGCATGTCATCACAACCCGCCCGGAAGGCGGGTTTTTGCTTTCCGGGCAATCGATGGAGAGCCTGGAAATGCAGACTGAAACGACGCATCGCGCGACGGCATCGAACGATGCGGTCACGCTGCACATGGGTATGAGGCAAGATCGCGTCCGGAAAATCGACGCTGACCGCGACGCTCGCAAGCGCCGAGCGGACCATCCCGATCAGCGAAGACGATTGGCTTGCTCGCCTCTATCCGGGCGAGATTCTGTCGATCGACCACTATGTCCGATGTGCAACGCGCATCAAGGATGTGATCGCCGATCACGTCCGCGCCGTGTTGCAGGCCGGCGTCTCGACGGTTCTCGATCTTCCGTTCAATACCGTCGCTGCGCGCGCATGGGGGCGCGCCGTTTCGCAGGCCGCCGGCGCTTCGCTCCGGCCGCCGCCGCGCAACTTCAAGCGTGCGCGAGAGACCAGACAAAATATGCGCCAGGTTGCGGGCGGCCTTCGTTAGAATCGGCTTTCGTCGAGAAAAAAAACGAATTTGCATCGGTGCAGCGGTACCCCGTCACGGATACGGCTCGCCCCGACGCCATTGTTCATCTATTACCGGAGACGACCATGCCAGGCTTACTTCCCGATGTCGACCGCGACGGGCTCCTCGAATACTCCGTGGTCTACACCGACCGATCGATCAATCATATGTCGCAGCTTTTTCAGGGCGTCATGCATGACATTTCCGCTTCGCTGAAACAGGTCTACAACGCGAAGTCGGTCGTCGTCGTCCCGGGCAGCGGGACGTTCGGCATGGAAGCCGTCGCCCGGCAGTTCGCGACGAACAAGAAGTGTGTGGTCATCCGCAACGGCTGGTTCAGTTTCCGCTGGTCGCAGATCTTCGACATGGGCAGCATTCCGTCCGACACGACGGTGCTGAAGGCACGCCCGGTCGAACAGGGAAGGCAGGCCGCCTATGCACCGGCCCCGATCGACGAAGTGGTCGCCGCGATCAGGGAGCACAAGCCGGATCTGGTCTTTGCGCCGCATGTCGAAACCGCATCCGGGATGATGTTGCCCGATGCGTATTTGCGCGCGGTATCCGACGCCGTGCATGCCGTCGGCGGCATGTTCGTACTGGATTGCATCGCCTCCGGTACGGTCTGGGTCGACATGCAGGCCAGCGGCGTCGATGTCCTGATCAGCGCGCCGCAAAAGGGCTGGAGTGCGCCGCCCTGCTGCGCACTGGTCATGCTCAGCCCGCTCGCCCGCGAAAGAATCGATGCGACGACCAGCACCAGCTTCGCGTGCGATCTGCGCAAATGGCTGCAGATCATGGAAGCGTACGAGAACGGCGGGTTCGCGTACCACGCGACGATGCCCACGGACAGTCTCGCGACGCTGCGCGACGTGATCAAGGAAACCGACGCATATGGTTTCGACAAGGTGAGAGCGGAGCAGCTCGAGCTCGGCAAGCGCATTCGTGCGCTGCTGGCCGACAAGGGTTTCAGGAGCGTGGCGGCTGAAGGTTTTCAGGCACCGGGCGTCGTGGTCTGCTACACGGACGATGACGGCATTCGATCCGGCAAGAAATTCGCCGATGTCGGCCTGCAGATCGCGGCCGGCGTTCCGCTGCAATGCGACGAGCCTGAAGATTTCAAGACCTTCCGCATCGGATTGTTCGGCCTGGAAAAACTGCATGACGTCGAAGGTGCGGTTGCAAGGTTCGCCGGCGCGCTGGAGCGCGTTCTTTAGGTCGACTTCCGATCCGCTCGAGTGATGTTTGGGCGCGCTTTGTCGAGCGCGCCGCGGTGCCGCGGATGCGCTGGGTTTCCGGCACTGGGGCGCTGCCTTTAACCGCGCGTGTCGACCCAGTTGCGTGCCCAGCGTGTCGAGTGCTGCAGCGCCTGCGCTTCGCTCGTGAAGTAATCGAGCGAATAGAACTGGTAGCGGCCTTCGGCGCGCGAGCTATCGGTGCGTTCGAGCAGCAGGTTGGATGAAAAACTACCGTCGGGCAAACGATGCGCCGAGGGTTGGACGGCATAGCCGTTGTATTGTTGAATTCGTTTGTTCTGCATTTTAATTTTAATAATGATGTGCGAATGCGCGCGTGCCGTGCGAAATATGCACGGGTGCGCCGATTCAAAGCCATTGCGAGCTGAATCTGAAGCAGTCGGAAAGCGAAAAAAGGGCCTTGCAGCCAGAGGGGAGAATGAAGTGCAACGAGGCGTGTGGCGCTTGGCAAGCTGCTGAATAAACAGATGCAGCTAAGAGCGATCGCGCCAACTTTGGGAGACGAAGCTCCGCGAGGGTGTCGCTGCAACCCGGCGTCCGTTTCGGGAGGCCGGGTTCTTCAAACTTTACAGCGGCTGGATGTTAGCCGCTTGCAGACCCTTCGGGCCTTGCTTCGTTTCGAAGCTCACCTTCTGATTTTCAGCCAGCGTCTTGAAGCCGTCGGCCCGAATTTCGGAGAAATGAGCGAACAGGTCGTCGCCGCCCTTGTCCGGAGTGATGAAGCCAAAGCCTTTGCTGTCGTTGAACCACTTGACGATACCGGTATCCATGAAGATTCCTTGAGAAAAAAATACGGAGATTTGCTCTGTTGAAGAGCGCATGAAGCGTCAAGGAGGGAGAGGACAACGAATACCGCCGAGGAGCGAGCAATTGATGAACAGCAATCGAACTTCTTGAACTTCGATGCACACACTAACCGCCGGGTAGTGTCAGCGTCAATAATTATCTTGTAACTGTGTTGCCGGGCGGTCCGTTTTGCGGGGGAAGCGATGTGGCCCTGCGTGGCTGCGCGCCATGCGTGGCATGGCGCGCGGGTCAGGCAGAGCGTAAGCCGGTCGGTGATTCCGAACGACCCTAATCGGTAGTTCGCGATGCCGATCAAATGACGGCTTTCGTGCGAGAAGCGGGCACATTCGCCGGAGACGCCCTCGATCGGGCGCTCGCTGCGCACGATTTCAACGTCCGTTCGGCCCCGAAGTCGTTGCGAATCCTGGATTCAGTGCGCCGTTACCCGCCGACCCGATGCGCGCCGAAGCCGCGCCGCGGCCTGCCAGCGGGGGCCGCAAACCGCCGGCCTGTTGCGGGGCTGGCGTGACTCATCCCGACGAATCAGGGTTGACGTTTGCCGCGGCCGCCAGCGGGTTTGCCAGCCGGCTTGCGTGAACCCGCAGCCGGTTTGCTGGCGGGTTTGCTGCGTGGCTTCTGCGCGCTGAATGGGTTGCCGCTGGACGAACTTGTACCTTTCCCCGCGGCTACAGCACGCTGCGCCGCCGGCTTGCGCTTGTTTTCGCCACCTTGCGGGCGCGGTTTTTTGCCGGGCGCCTGCATGGCGCCCGACGCAGCTTGCGGCACTTTGGGCTTCTTGGGCTTTTTGGGTTTCTTGATGATCTGCCCCGTTGCGCTGGTTTCCGGCACGCGGTGTTCGGCTTCGAAACCCGGCTCTTCTTCACGGGGCAGCGTTTGCCGGATCAGCGCTTCGATCGCGGCCAGTTGCGGCGCTTCATCGGCACACACCAGGGACACCGCCACGCCGCTGGCGCCCGCGCGGCCGGTACGGCCGATACGGTGCACATAGTCTTGCGCCACGATCGGCAGATCAACGTTGATCACCAGCGGCAGGTCGTCGATATCCAGCCCGCGCGCAGCCACATCGGTGGCGACCAGCATATTGACTTCGCCCGTCTTGAAGCGCTCCAGCGCACGCAGGCGCGCGGGTTGCGGTTTGTCGCCATGGATGGTGTCGATCGCATAGCCCGCTTCATCCAGCATGGCCGCCAGGTAATCCACGCCTTTGCGGGTTTTGACGAACACCAGCGCGTGCTCCCAGTTGTTCTCGGCCACAAGGTGCATGAAGAGGTCGGGCTTGTTCCTTTTATCCACCGGCACCACCCACTGCTTGATCTTGCTGGCCGTGGCATTGGGCGGGCTGACGCTGATATTGACCGGGCTGCGCAGAATGCCCGCCGCCATGGCACGGATATCGTCGGTAAACGTGGCAGAGAACAGCAGAGTCTGGCGCCGAGCGGGCAACGCGGCAAAGACGGTGTCGAGTTCGCGCGCAAAGCCCAGATCCAGCATGCGGTCGGCTTCGTCCAGCACCAGCGTTTGTACTTGATCGAACTGCACGGCGTTCTGGCGATTGAGATCCAGCAAACGGCCCGGCGTGGCAACGAGCACATCCACGCCTTTGCGCAACTTCATCATTTGCGGGTTGATACTCACACCGCCGTAGGCGGCCAGAAATCGTAAATCGAGGCCTTTGCCGTAATCGACAAAGCTTTGCAGCACTTGTTCGGCCAGTTCTCGCGTGGGCACCAGCACCAGAACACGTGCGCGGTTGCTGGACACCGCCGGGCCGTGTTGCACCAGCCGTTGCAACAGCGGAAGCGCAAACCCCGCCGTTTTGCCGGTGCCGGTCTGTGCCGCGGCCATGACGTCCTTGCCACCGAGCACGGCAGGAATCGCCTTGGCCTGCACCGGCGTAGGTGTCTGGTAATTGAGGTCCTGCACATTACGCAGCAAGGGCTCGATCAGGCCAAGCGAGGCAAAAGACATGGGCGTATTCCGGGCTAAAACCGCAATTCTAGCGGTTACCGCGCTGATTGCACCGCGCACATCGATGGTCACGATGATCGACGTTGATCGCCACTGAAAAATGGAGCAGTGCCGCGCGCCGCGCCGGGCTGCCTGCCGAAATCCGGATCGGCGATTCCGTCGTGATGGTTGGCGGCGGAGACGGTCTGCGCGATCCGATGCCGGCGTTTCTGTACGTCTATGTCGAGGATGCCGCTTCGACCTGTCGGCGAGCGATTGCAGCGAATGCGATCCCGCTCGAAGTTGCACCAGCGAGACTTCCCGGCTGCACGCATCTTCCGCGCTCCATTTGTCGCAATCGTCAAGATTCGCGTCGCGTGCAGATAAAACCTTCCCGCCGACCTCGCCGTTAACCCGTTCGTAGCCCACGCGCCGCGTGTTGCGATGCAACGCTCGTCTTTCTTGATCCGGAATCCACATCCGCCGCCGGCCGCGCGTGGTCGGCGCAAGGGAACGTCATGCGAAAACAATTCACCATCCGTGGCGGACTCGTCGCGACCATCGCCGGCTATACCGTGCTGCTCGTGCTGGTGGTCGGCGCATGCATCGCCGGCCTCTACGTGAGCAATGGCTCGCTCGAGGCGATGTACCGCGACGACACCGCGTCGCTGCTGCACCTGAAGACCAGCTCCGAGCGGATGCTCGTGCTGCGCGAACGCATGAGCGATGTCGCGCAGATCATTAGCGCGGGCCAGTCGGGCAAAGCGGAAATCGCGCAACTGCACGTGCTCCTCAAGCAGAGCAACGACGAACTGGACGCCTACACGCGCCTGCACGTGCGCGACGCCAATGAGCAGGCACTGTTCGACACGCTGCAGAACCGCCGCCGCGCGCTGCTCGAGCGCGTGTTCCTGAAGGCGCTGTCGCAGCTCGACGGCGACGACGCGTTCAACTTCCTCGATACGCAGCGCACGGCGCCACCGGCGCTGTTCGCTGCGTACCAGGATGCGATCGACGCGCTCGAATCGTTCCAGGTCGCACGCGAAAAAGCCCGCTACGATGCAGCCGGTGTCAATTTCCACCGGATCGTATGGGGGATGGCGGCGGTCGCGGTGCTTGCGCTCGTCGTCGGCTTCTTTGCGCAGCGCGTGCTCGCGAAGGCGATCATCGAGCCGATCAATCTCGCGGTCGATCAATTCGAAAAGATTTCAAAAGGCGACCTGACCGGAACGGTCGTCATTCCCGGCGCAAACGAAATGGCTTATCTGCTGAATGCGCTGAAGCGGATGCAGGACGGCCTCGTCGACACCGTGAACCAGGTGCGTGCGAGCACGGAGACGATCGTCGGCGACGTTCGCACGATCGCGAGCGGCAACGTCGACCTGTCCGCGCGTACCGAGCAACAGGCCGTATCGCTGCAGCAGGCGGCGGCGAGCGTCGAGCAACTGACGGCGGCCGTGCGCCAGAATGCGGACAACGCGCGCGATGCCCGCACTTACGTTGAGGGCGCGGCCGGCATCGCGTCGCGCGGCGGCGACACGATGCGGCGCGTCGTCGAGACGATGTCCGAGATTTCGCACAGCTCCGCGCGGATCTCCGGCATCGTCGGCGTGATCGAGAGCATCGCGTTCCAGACGAACATCCTCGCGTTGAACGCTGCCGTCGAAGCCGCGCGTGCCGGCGAGCAGGGGCGCGGTTTCGCGGTCGTCGCAACGGAAGTTCGCGGGCTCGCGCAGCGTTGCGCGTCGGCGGCGAAGGAAATCAAGGATCTGATCGGCAATTCCGCGCGACGGGTCGAAGACGGCAGCGGCCTCGTCACGCTGGCCGGCTCGGCGATGGCCGAACTCGTCGCCGCGGTCGAGCGCGTGAACGCGATCATGAGCGAAACGAGCAACGCCTTCGAGGAACAGTCGTCGGGCATCGAGCAGGTGAACGCCGCGGTCATCCAGATGGAGCAGACGATGCAACGCAATGCCGCGCTGGTCGAGGAAGCGGCGGCCGCGGCGCTGTCGCTCGACGAGCAGGGTTCACGGCTGAGCGCGGCGGTCGCGCAGTTCCGTCTGCGCGACGAGGCGGTCGCATGACGTGCTGACGTTTGCGACCGCAGCCGAGTTGTCGATATCGATTGCTTTCGTGACGTGCCGACGAATGAGGCTGCTGCTTTCCGTACGGCGCGCGCGAGGCTGGAGCGCGTCATCGTCTAGCGGCACCGTTGCATGGCGATTCACTGCGGCGATTCGGGCAACTCGTAGTCGAAGGTGTACGAATGCTGGCCGTTATCTATGTTGATGATCATCGAGCCTGAGAGCCCCAGCAATTCTCCCGCTCCGGAATCGGGCACGACGGTGATCGATTGTTTCGGCTGCCCACGGATCATGGTGGAGCTGTGCTGCAGGACAAAGCTGCCTTGGCGGCCACCCAGCGTGCCTTGCACGGCTTCCATCGCAACGTAGCCCGCGGAGCCTTGAACGCTGCTTCGAAACGCGAGCATCTCGCCGTGGCTGACGGCTTCCAGGTCGCCGCGAAATTGCTTGTCGAGCGACATGCGGCCGAGTCCGGTGTTTTCCGCGACGCTACTCAGCGATTCCGGATTCAGCTTCACTTCAAATGGACCGTTGGCCTGCAGTTTCATTGCGGATCTCCTCGTCGAATGGGAACTCCGCACTATAAGCCAATCGGGTTCCGCCGGGGGGAACGGTTTGCTTCATGCGCTCGCATGGACCGCGGATCGTGTGCCGTGTCGCTGCTTGCGGCGATAATCGGCATTCAGTCTTTCATCGCCCGCACCCGTGACGACATCTGCGTTTGCCCCCTTTCAGGAATTGGCCGAGACCCTGCTGGCTCACTGGAACGACGCCAACGGCGACGGCTCCCATGACACTTCGCATCTGCAACGCGTGTGGAAGAACGCGACGGCGATCCATGCCGAGGAGGGCGGAGATGCCGAAGTGCTGTTTGCGGCAACGCTGCTGCACGATTGCGTGTCGGTAGAGAAAAACGCTCCGCTTCGGCCGCAGGCATCGCGGTTGTCGGCGGAAAAGGCCAGGTTGGTGCTGAAGTCGCTGGATTGGCCGGACGCGAAGATCGACGCTGTCGCGCATGCGGTCGAAGCGCATAGTTTTTCGGCCGGTGTTACGCCGATGACGCTGGAAGCAAAAACGCTGCAGGATGCCGACCGGCTCGATGCGATCGGCATGCTGGGTGTCGCACGTTGTTTTTATGTCGCCGGCCGGATGGGCAGTGCGCTGTATGACCCGGCCGATCCGCACGCATCGGCACGCGAGCTCGACGACACGCGATTCGCGATCGATCACTTTCGCACGAAACTGCTGAAGCTGGCGTCGGGATTTCAGACCGCTACCGGTGCCCGTTTGGCGAACATCCGCCACGATCGCTTGCGCCGCTTTCTCGACGAGTTTGCCGACGAGATTTGATTGTGCCGACGGTGGCCTCAGATGCCGTTATTGGCCGGCAAACACGGTTCGATACGGCATACGCGGTGCATCGACGCCAAAGGCGACGCTTCAATCGCCGCCCGATTGATAGAGCGCCTTCAACTGCGACAACTCTTCGATGAGTTGATCCTTGAGCGCTTGCGGCCCGAGGATCTTCAGATGCGCGCCGTACCCCAGCAGCTTCCGCGCGCCGTGCTCGATGGATTCGATGGGCATCAGGAACACCTTCCATCCTGACGGCACCTCCGCGTTGCCTGCCTCCTGCAAAACCGGCGCGGTCTTGATCCGCGCATTGGCCAGCCAGGTCTCGCCGCGCGGCGATACGGCGATATGAGCGGTCAGCCGGTAAATATCGGTCTCGTACCGGCTCATTGCGTCACGCCAGTGCTGCGCCAGATCGAATCGCGCAGGGCGCTTGAAACGGCGCCGCGTCGCGCTGAATTCGCAGATATTCGCCAGCCGGAAGGTGAGTGCGCCCGGTTTGCCCACGACCTTGGCAATCAGATACCAGGCGCCGCCCTTGAGCACCAGGCCGAGCGGTTCGAGTTCGCGGCGGGACGCCCCTCGCCAGCTTCGATACTTCACTTCGATACGGTACGAACCCCACACCGCATCGGCGACTTCGCGCAGAAACTCCGGCGTTTCCTGTGCCCGATACCAGTCGACGGTATCGATGTGCAGCCGGCTGGCGACGCGATCGGCCTGCTCGCGCGAGCCGGGCGGCAGGCTGGCCATCATCTTCAGCCGTGCGGAAGTGGCCATGCCGTCGAGGCCCAGTTCTCTCGCCGGCCCGGGCAAGCCGGCAAGAATCAGCGCATGCGCTTCGTGCTCGGTGAGCCCGGTGAGATCGGTACTCCACCCGTCGCGTAACTGAAAGCCGCCGTTGCGGCCGCGATCGCCCCAGATCGGCACGCCGGCCGTGGAGAGCTGGTCGATATCGCGCAGGATCGTGCGCTCGGACACTTCCAGTGCTTCGGCAAGCGCCGGTGCGGTCATCCGGCCGCGCGCTTGCAGCATCATCATGATCGACAACAGGCGACTGGCTTTCATGAGCGATCCGCTTCCTGAAATACATGACATGAGATGTCATGTTATCGGACTTATGCTTGGCGGCATGCCTGATTCGTTTCATCGAAGCGAAGGTAAAACATTCACGCGCGCATTCGAGAAAGCAAAGGAAGATCGAGCCATGAAGATAATTTCCGGACCGCTGAGCATGTTCGGTGCCAAGGTCGAGATTGCAGCGCACGAGAAGGGTATCGATTTCGAACTGGTGCTGGCACCGTTCAGCCAGCTTCGCGGCTACGACCCCAAGCATCCGGATGTATTGCGTATCAACCCGAAGCGGCAAGTGCCGGTGCTGATGGACGGCACGCTGGAGATCTTCGATTCCACGCAGATATTCGAATATCTCGAGGACCTGAAGCCCGATCCCGCGTTATGGCCGGCGCATCCGGCGGCGCGCGCCATCGCGCGTCAGCTCGAACATTGCAGCGACGAAATCTATTTTCCGCACGTTATCCGGCTGATGGGGCTCGAAGCGACGCCGGACGATCCGGCGGCGCAGGCTGCACGCGCCGAAGCATCGGAATACTATCGACGCATGGAACACGTGCTCGAGAATCGGGAATTTCTGGCCGGGACGTATTCTTACGCCGACATCGCGTTCTACATGGCGCAGTTGTTCGGCGCACGCAAAGGCGCGCCGATGACGGCAGAGACACCCAGCCTGCTGGCCTGGCGTGCACGGATGACCGCACGTCCCGCTGTACGGAAAGTCGCTGGCGCGATGGCCGGCTATCTCGCGTCGATCGGGGAAGCGGTTCCTGATTTTCTTTGCGGGCTCGATCAGGTGCCTCTTCGGTAGCGCGAGAAGGCGCGCAACTGGTCCTGAACCTGCCGACGCCTTTGAAGGCCTTCGATGAACCCGGAAAGCAACGTTAACGGCACGGACGCTCGCGACACGCCCGCGCCGAAGGAGCCGTCCATGACCCAGCCGACGCACGATCTCGTCGTATTCGGCGCCACCAGTTTCGTCGGGCAGATTCTGACCCGCTACCTGTCCGAATACCTGTCGGGCGCCGGCGAGACGCTGCGCTGGGCCATTGCCGGCCGTTCCGAAACGAAGCTCAGGCAGGTCAGGGATTCGCTCGGCGCGGCGGGACGGCCGGTGCCGATCATCGTGGCCGACGCGGCCGACGAAGCGCAATTGCGGGCGCTCTGTGCGCAAACGCGGGTGGTCGTATCGACTGTCGGACCCTACGCGCTTTACGGGGAGCCGCTGGTCAGGGTCTGCGCGGAAACCGGCACCGACTACTGCGACCTTACCGGCGAGACGCAGTGGATCAAGCGGATGATCGAAAAATACGAGCCCGCGGCCCGGCAATCGGGCGCGCGCATCGTTCATTGCTGCGGGTTCGATTCGGTTCCGTCGGACATGGGCGTGTTCTTCCTGCAGCAACAGGCAATGCAACAGTGGGGCATGCCGGCCGGGCAGGTGAAGATGCGCGTCCGAACACTGAAGGGCGGCGCGTCGGGCGGTACCGTGGCGAGCATGATCAACGTCGTCCGGGAAGCCGCGGCCGATCCCGCGTTGCGCAGGGAACTGCTCGATCCTTATTCACTGTGCCCGAAAGGGCATGGCTTCACGGTGCGGCAGCATGCGGTTCGATCGGCCGAATTCGATCGCGACTGCGACACGTGGATCGCGCCCTTCGTGATGGCGGCGATCAACGAGCGTGTCGTGCATCGTTCCAATGCGCTTGCGGGCAATGCGTACGGCAGCCGGTTCACTTATGACGAAGCCGTCATGACCGGCACGGGCCTCAAGGGCCGTCTGACCGCGCTGACGATGGTGGCGGGCCTGGGTGCGTTCATGGTGGGCGTCGTCATCAAGCCGGTGCGCAGCCTGATGGAGCGCTTCCTGCTGCCGAAACCCGGCGAGGGTCCGAGCGCCGCGGCTCAACTGGCCGGCCGCTACGACTTGCGTTTCTTCGGCCGCACCGACGACGGGCGAACCTTGCGCGTAAAAGTCACCGGCGACCGCGATCCGGGTTACGGCTCCACCGGCAAGATGCTGGGCCAGGCCGCGATCAGTCTTGCGCTGGATTGCGGCAGGGACGGCATCAAGACCGGGCGCGGCGGCGGTTTCTGGACGCCCGCGACGATGTTCGACGAGCGCTTTGTCGAGCGTCTGGTTCGCCACGCGGGGTTGCGTTTCGAGGTGATTTGAGCGCGATTCCTGTCCGCTATGCGAAAGGAACGGATAAAGATCGGATTGCGAATCAATGTGAGGGAAAAACTTACTGTCGCGGCGGGTCGAATGGTCGGCTGCGCTCCGGCCGGGGAGTCCCGGAATCATGAAGATCGGGGCACTGGCGGAACGTACGGCCTGTAGCGCGCCCCGCTGTTCCATCTGCCACTCGGCGTTATAGGGCACCTTCTTCGCGACGCCGGCCTGCGCATCAGGCGCGAAGGAAGCTCGCTACGGCCGGTTGCGTTTACCGGCCCCCGTGCGAACCGCCGCTTCATCTGAAATCGTCGCGGCGAATTCGACGGCGGCCGGCATCCGGGCGTCATGCATCATCACGAATTCCGTGTCCGGCAGTTCCGGCAACCCTTCGGGCCCGGCCAGTTCGCGAAGCGTGTCGTCGATCGCACTGCGTGGCACCGGAGCGATCGCGATGCCGGCGCGCGCGAACGTGAGGATGCCGGTGACGCTCGGGCTTTCGCATGCGATCCGATAGCGCATGCCGGCCAGCGCGAGCGCCTTGATGGCGGCGCCTCGGTACGGACACGGATCGGGGAAGCACGCGAGCGGGACATCGCCTTCCGGAAGCGGCTCGTGGCGCGCAAATGCCCAGACGAGCGGTTCCTGCCACAACGTCGCGCCCTGGCCCGAGTGCGCACACCGGCTGCCGATCACGAGATCGAATTCGCCGTTTGCGTGCCGTCGAAACAAACTGTCGCCGATGTCGACCGTCAGATCGAGCCGCAAGCCGCGTCGCGCGGCGCTGTAGCGACGCATCGCGTCGGGTAGCCAGCCTCCCGCGAAATCCTCCGAAGCGCCGATACGCAGCTTGATCTCGACTGCGTCGCCGTGCCCCAGCCTGGACCGGGCTTCCTCGCTCAGGTTGAGCATCGCGCGAGCGTATCCGAGCAGCGTCTCGCCATGCGCGGTGAGCGTGACGCTGCGCGTATTGCGCACGAGCAGCGCACGGCCGACCTGCTCTTCAAGACGAACGACCTGGGCGCTGACCGCGGATTGGCTGAGATTCAGCCTGCGACCGGCGCCGGTAAAGCTCCGCATGTCGGCGACCGCCACAAACGTATGAAGCAGCGCCGTGTCGAGGGGATGGCTCATTGATCACTGAATCGGGTTAATTCAATCAATTAATATCGTTTCAAAATTATAGGCCGATTCGATAGTCTGCGGATCGCAGTGGGCGACCGCGCATCCCGCGCGTCGCCGTCACTCTTGGCGAGGACAGGCTCCATGACACGCGTGCTCTATATCGAAGGTTCACCCAACAAGGCATATTCGGCGTCCATCGACGTGTGTCAGGCATTTCTCGATGCATACCGGCACGCACATCCCGATCACGAGATCCGGAAGCTCGACATCTGGGATCTGGCGATGCCCGAGTTCGACGCAGCCGCGCTGGCCGCGAAATACGCCGGATTGAGCGGAACCGCGTTGACGCCGGAACAGGCCGCGGCGTGGCAGCAGATCGAGCAGCTCGCGGCGCCGTTCCATGAAGCGGACAAGTTCCTGTTCGGTGTGCCGCTGTGGAATTTCAGTATTCCGTACAAACTCAAGCACCTGATCGACGCGATCTCGCAGAAGGACGTGCTGTTCACGTTCGACGGTTCGGGTTTTGCCGGCAAGCTGGCCGGGAAAAAGGCGGCGGTCGTCTACGCGCGCGGGCTCAGTTACGAGTCGCCGGGTTCGTTTACGCCGGCCGCCGAGTTCGACCTTCAACGCCCGTACATGGAAACCTGGCTGAAGTTCGTGGGCGTGAAAGACATCACCGGCATTGTGGTCGAGCGCACGTTGTTCGGTCCGGACGGAAAGGTCGATCGCAGCCGTGCGATCGACGAAGCCCGTGCGATTGCGCGCGCGTTCTGAATAAGGCAACCGCGCTTCGCATCCGGCGCGTCAGCGGAACATGCCTGACGGCCGCCTGGAAGCGCGGACCGGATACACGAATCAGCGGCCGCCACGCGCGATGGCGAGCGCGACGCCAAAGCCCACGAGCAAGCCGCCGAAGGTGCGGTCGATCCAGTGACGCAGCGACAGCAATCGCTCGCGGACGACCGTGGCGGAGAAGCAGGCGGCCACCAGACTGAACCAGCCGGCATGCGCGAACGCGATGAAGGCGCCGTAGCCGATCTGCACGATCAACGGCGTGTCGGGCCGGACTGCCTGCATGAACAGGCTGACGATGAATACCGTGGTTTTGGGATTCAGCACATTGGTCAAGAAACCGGTGCGCAGCGCCGCCAGATCGGACAGCGGCGCCACATTTACGGTGGGTTGCCCGGTGTTGGCCTTCGTCATGAGCATCTTCGCTCCGAGGTAGATCAGGTAGATCGCGCCGACGAGCTTGACGGCATTGAAGAGCCACAGCGATTGGCGGATCAGCAGGCCCACACCCAGCAGCGTGTAGCTCACGTGGACCGTGACGCCGAGCCCGATGCCCAGCGCAGTGAGCAGGCCCGATCGGCGCGACAGCATTAGGCTGTTGCGCGTGACCATCGCAAAGTCCGGCCCGGGGCTGATGACGGCCAGCAGCGTAATGGTGACTACAACTATCAGTTCCGTCATCGCGTCGTCCTTTCGATTGATGTCGTCATGGCACAATCTTAGGGACTGAATTCCATCGGGAAAAGCGATGATTTCTGACCAGAATGGTGAGATTGACTCACAACAAGTTCGTGCAAACCTGCCGTCGCTGATGGCGTTGCGCTGTTTCGAGGCGGCGGCGCGTCACGAGAATTTCAGTCGTGCCGCCGACGAGCTGTGCGTGACCCACGGCGCGGTCAGCCGTGCGGTGCGTCTGCTCGAAGACGACCTGGGCGTGGCGCTGTTCCAGCGGCGCAGCCGTCGTGTGTTCCTGACCGACGCGGGCCGCAAGCTGGCCCAGGCGGTGCATGACGGCCTGGGCCTGATGCGTCACGCCGCGCACGAATTGCGCACCGAGGCCGCCCGCGTGCGGCGTTGGGTTCTGTCGTGCGAGCCCACGCTGTTGATGCGTTGGCTGATCCCGCGCTGGCCGGGTTTCCAGGCCCGATACGCGGGCGTCGATATCCACCTGGCCGCTGCGGGCGGTCCGTTTTCGTTCGACAGCGGCATCGACATGGCTATCCGGCGGAATGACTTTGCCTGGCCGGCCGGTTATCACGCCGAGCGTTTGTTTACCGAGAGGGTGGGGCCGGTTTGTCGGCCGGACAAAGTCGATGCGTGGTTTTCCAGTGGCCGCGATGGTTGTTTGTTGAAGCCGGATGCTCCGCAATTGCATACGCGGACCAGGCCGGACGCGTGGAAGGAATGGGCGGTGGCCGCGAATCGGCTGGCGGGGAGCGGGCGGCGGCAGATGTTCGACCATTTCTATTTCAGTCTGCAGGCGGCAGTCGCGGGGCTGGGGGTTGCCATCGGCCCCTGGCATCTCGTTCGCGACGATCTGGAAAGCGGTGTGCTGGTCGCGCCGATGGGTTTCGTGGAAGACGGCTCGCACTACTGCTTGCTGACGCCGGAACCCGTGACGGCCGGAAGCGCGCAGTCGGATCTGCTTGCGTGGTTGAAGGCAATGGCTTGACGGGTGCGGAAGGATGCTCGGAGATGGTCGGCTAACGACGAACGCGATTGGCTGCGTCCGGCTGCAGATTCAACCGATCGTGACCTCGGGCGCCTGGCCGAAAGGCGAACTTCGCGCTCGCACGTCCGGGCCGCTGGTAAACTCGGGCGGCCAAGACAACTTTTCCCGGTCACATGAGCACTCAACGCACCGACGCACCTGCCAACGTCACTCCAATGATGCGCGGGCCTTTGCGCCTTGTGTGACGCGGCTGGAATCAGAAAGCTACGCTGGCACCTACACCAGCGAATTTCCGAAAGCCGTTGCTGTTTGTTCAGGAGCAGAAATTCGCCCGGAACGCGCCAGTCACGGGCATTGAGCAATTCCCGCTTCCCTATCCGCCATACTCTATATTGTTGACGGAATTTCTATGCCATTAACGGTTGGCATGCTTGCCCGACGTTGCGGCATTACCGTCCGCGCGTTGCACTACTACGATCAGACAGGTCTACTGAAGCCGATTGGCCGCTCTACATCAGGCTATCGGTTGTACGACGAAGCCAGCGTGTCGACGATCAGGACGATCCAGGCGCTGCGTGGTCTGGGCCTGACACTGGATGCGATCGCGCAGATGCTGCGCAACCGGCAGCTCGCCCTGGCGGAAGTGATTGCCGAGAGCCGGCGCGCAATCGACGCTGAACTGACAAGGTTGAATACGCTAAGCGAGCGGCTCGGGGTGCTGCAAGCGGCCTCCGATTCAGGCATGACCTGGCGTGATGCGGACTGGCCGGACACGCTCGCGTTGCTCGATCGGTATCGGGAACACTTCAACACGTCAGAAATTGCGACGATCCTTGCGCGTTGGAAGGACATGGAAGCGGCCTTGTCGACATTGTTTGCGGACGTGCGCGACGCAATGGATCGGCATGTCCCGCCCGACTCCCGCGAAGCGCAAAAGCTCGCGTATCGCTGGCTTGCCGCCGCGATGAAATGGATGGACGGCGACATCGGTATCACGCGGCGCTGGCGGCAGTTGCATGCCGGCGCGGCGCCGGCTCCCGACCATGCAGGGCTCGATCGCACGCTGATCGCCTACATCGAACAGGCGACCCGTCTGCATCTGGCGGCCTGGCGGCGCCACCTGACGGACGACGAACTCCAGCGCCTCGACAAGACGCTGTCGGCCGAATGGATCACGCTCGGTGCAGACATCAGACGGGCGATCGCTTGCGGCGCCGACAAGGGATATCCCGCCTCGCTCGCGAGCCGCTGGCACTCGTTGCTCGAACGAACGACGCGCGGCGACGGCGCGCTACGCCGCAAGCTGCAACAGGCACTGCGTGACGAGCCCATTCTGCAAGCCGGCCATCCGATCGATTCCGACGTACTCGCATGGCTGCAACGTCAGGGAGCCGTCATTGCCGACGACGGCAACGATGAGTCTGGCGCTTGACCCTCACGTGGACGTCAGGGTTCATGCTGGCGTCTTTTCATCGGAGGAAGCGCATGAACCCCATGCCGGACGAACTGAACGAGTTCCGGATCGGTGCTCGTCCCGTTCGAGCGATGCGGCTGGACGGCGGTATCCTGGCCGCGCAGGTGGGTAACGGACCGCCAGCGGTCGTCGTACTGAATGGCGGACAAGCCTTCGTCTCGAAGGCGACCCCGCGTCGGCTGCGGCGCGACCTGCGCCGCGTTGCCGGCATCCTGCCGCCCGACACGCCGTTCGTACTGCTCGGGTATCCTGACAAGCCCGGCGCGCAATACCGGATCATCGACATCGTCGCGCATATCGCGCGTGGGATCGCCACGCATTGGCAGTGCACGACGCTCATCGGCATCTCGTTCGGAGGCGTCGTCGCGGCTCGCCTTGCGGCCGCCCATCCGGAACTCGTCTCACGACTCGTGCTGATCTCGAGTGCGCATCGCCTGGCTCCGGACGGCTGCCGGCTGGTCGAGCAGCAAATCATTCACGCGACCCGCTCCGAGTTCGTACGCCTGCTCGATACGATGTCGGGATGCTTCCGCGCAGGCTGGCGCAACCTGCTCCTGCGCGCAGCGTTGCTCGGTCGACGCCGCAGCGTCGCGTCGTCGGTCAACGCAAGACACGTCATAGTCCGCACCCTGCGCGCGTTGCGTGACGACGCACACGACGGTTCGCCGTGGCCCCGCCAGATCCGCGCAGATACGTTGATCGTCGGCGGCGCCGCCGACCCGATCTTCGCCGACGCAGCGCGCGAAACGTCCGCGTGGGTGCCGTCGGTCACTCATCATGCGCTGCCAGGCGAAGGGCATATGGTGATGATCGAGCGCCGGAGGCAGGTTGCCCGGCTCGTCCGGGACTGGCTCGATCCGCGATCCTGATCTTCGCGTTCACGGCACACGTCCGGGCTCGATCGTCTCGTCGATATCCGCGAGGTTAGGCCACTGTCTTGGGGATCCGTGCGTCCCCGGATTGCCGTCGTCCCCTCATGGGATGTTTGAAACGGCTTTATAGACCATCTATTTCGTCAAAGAATCAAAATAATGTCCTAAATTTTCAGCCGCTACTGCATTCCGCTCGGCACCCTGACCTTTGCTGTCACCGCACATGCCGAAAACGAATATACGCTTTCGCTTGGCGGTGGCATCGCGCCACGCTATCAAGGCAGCAATCAGTATCGAGGTGTCATCGGGCCGTCGTTTTCCGCCGTATTTTCCAACGGCTTTTTCATCAGTTCCACAGGCGGGGCAGGCTACCGCTATACATCGCCGCGCGGCATATTTGTGTCCGCATCGATCGGCTATGCGGGCGGGCGCAAGGATTCGATCAGTTTTAGCGGGGAGGGTTCGGATGACCTGAAGGGCATGGGCAACGTGCCCGGTTCGGTGATCGCGCTAGTGGCGGGCAGGCGTGCGCGACAAAGAGGGCGTCGAATTGCCGGTGACGATCGACGCCCCGATCCGCACACATCGCGCGGGTTCGCCGGACACGTCGATCTGGCGGTGCCGCTGCTGCATGCAGGCATCAATTTCCGATTCTGAAAGAGGCCGGGAAATTTCCCGGCTTTTTACACTGCTGTTGAATGTCTCAAAGTGGCCGGCGGTCATCTGTAGTGTTTCAGAACGGGACCTTGGCTTGGTGATCCGGAATGGGTGCCGTGAACTTTCGCGTCTGCACTTGATATTTCTGAATGCTGCCATCCGGCACACCCAACTCATTGTTGGGGATTCGATCGTGCAGCTGAATGTTGGCGGGTCGATATGACGATCGAACCTGGAACGCGCGAATGGTGGGCCTACAAGCGGGATCTGTCGTTCAAGCGGCCGCGTGCCGAAAGGGTGTGCGAACCGCCGACGATATCCCGTATCCGAATCCGTCCGCAGTACTTCTGTTCAAGGCCAGGGATCGGCGCCCCAAAGACCAACAGGATTTCGACCGGGCATTGCAGAAACTGCCGGTTGGCGAACGCGTCTGGCTAAAAGACTGCCTCGGCACTCTCCACCCCGGCAATGAATGGGCGCGGGTGCTTTAACGGCCATTCATCATCTTTTTGCGTGCATTCATCGACGCGTTTGTAAACAAGGCGACCGTTAGGCTACAGTGAACGTTCCCGGCACTCTTGAACCTGCTTCCTTCAAACGAAGGCCAACGACGAGGTCAAACCATGCAACTTCAAACCGGCAACCTGTTCAGCGTCGAAGGGCGGCGCGGCGGCGACGAGCGGATCGACATCCTCGTCACGGGGCAGCGCCTGAATGTCGAGCGGATCGTGTCGATGGGGCACGCGAGTCCCGACGGGTTCTGGTATGACGACTCGCGCGCCGAATGGGTCGTGCTGCTGTCGGGGGCGGCCGTGCTCGAGTTCGAAGAGGGTTCGACGCGGCACGACATGCGCCCCGGGGATTACGTGCTGATCGAGCCGCATTGCCGCCATCGCGTCGCGTGGACGCATGATGACGAGCAATCCGTCTGGCTTGCGATCTATTACGAACGGTGAAGAAAGTATTGGCGCGCGACGCGATCTGACGATTAGCCGGCGCGCCACGCGCTGAATGAGACAAATCACCATCAACCCGGAGCGGTCTTTGAATACCGCCGGTATCGATGCCCAATATCGCCGGACAGCGCGCTGAACCGCGCGCCGGTGCGCGTCGAGAACCTTATTCCTGGATCAGGAATCGATTGCGATTCTTCGCATCCTTGATCCATGCGGGCGCACGGCCGCGGCCAGACCAGGTTGCCCCGGTCTTCGGGTCGCGATACTTTGCCTGCACGGGGGCGGCCGCTTGCTTGGCCGACCGGCCTCGACGTACGCCGAAAATGTCCTTCTCGGTAATGCCGAATTCCGCGACCTTGGCGCGGATGTCGTCGACGATCGATTGGAATTCCGCGGCGCGCGCTGCTTCGGCTTTCTCGGCCAAAGCTTCCATTTGGGCTTTCAGTTCCTTGTAAGTTGCCATATATCGCTCGTTGGGTTGTGTGCACATATGATAGCGGTTTCAATCGGAAATGATGAGGAAATTCTCGCCGACTACGAATTCCACCAGCGATATGGCGCGCAAGACTGCTTCGAACACCTGAAAAGTGCGTCGCTTCGGTGAATTCGTACTTGATTGCCCGGGAGCGCCGGACGATCCGGTCGCGTCCCTTTGGCCGTTCGCGGCCGACTTTCTCTTTCGGGGCAAGCTCGGGAGACTCGACTATTCTTTATCTTTTTTCGGAAGTATCCGGGAATTCACTGATGAACAGAGACGATCAGCTGATACAGGTTGCGGCCGAATTCGGATTCGATCCGGACGAGGAAATCAGGATCGGCGGAAAGTACACGCCGGTTCTGGTCGACGGGAGTACGGCCTATATTGCCGGCCAGATTCCGCGGGTGGGGGACGTGGTGCACTTCGTCGGCGTCGTGGGCGAATCCGTTTCGCTGGACGACGGTCGCCGTGCGGCGGGAATATCGGCGCTGCGTGCGCTGTCGCTGATTCGCAAGCACTGCGGCACGCTCGATGCGATAGAGACGGTTCCGCGTATCACCGTGTACGTGCGGAGCGCACCCGGCTTCACGATGCAAAGCGAAGTGGCCGATGGTGCGTCCGACGTTTTATATGCGGTGCTCGGCGATGCGGGCGTTCATACGCGTTCGTCGGTCGGCGTGCTGCAATTGCCGAAAGGTGCTTCGGTGGAAGCGGATTTCATTTTCCGGTTGCAGCGTAGCAATGCCGGTAGCTGATGCTCCGCGAGCCGGATTTCACGTGCAGGCAGCCTTGCGAAACACATTCAGACAACCGATGCATGATGCGTATTCCTGCGATGGCGGAGACTTGCAATGCCGAAAGCAAAAAAGAAGCTGCTACCGAAGGACTTCGAAACGTTGCTCGACGAAGGCAACCTCGCGAAGCTGCAGGCCGTGTTCGACACCTGCGACGTGAATGCGCGCGGCGGGGTCGGCAAACGGACGGCACTGTCGTTCGACCGTTGCCCCGATGACCTTGCCCGCTGGCTGGTTGCGCGCGGCGCAGATATCGGAACGGCCGACGCATACGGCAACACCGCGCTGCACGTGCGCGCCCGCAGCCGTCGCAGTCGTTTCGACGTGCTGCTCGAACTCGGCGCGGACGTTCACGATGACGGTGCATCGATCGGCACCGCACTGCACGCGGCGGCCGATTCGCGCAATGCGCAGTCCGCCCGCGTGCTGCTCGACCACGGCGCCCGCGTCGACGCGTTGAACCGCGACGGGCAGACGCCGCTCGAGCGCGCGCTGCGCACCTGCGGCAATGCGGATCTGGAACACATGGTCGCGCTCGCCGAGGTGCTGCTCGGCGCCGGCGCGGCGAGGACGCCGCCCATGCAGACCAGCGTCGCGGAGATCGGCGAGCGTTTCGAGTTCATGCGCGAGCGCTTCAACCCGGAGTCCGTCGATGCGGCCAGCGCCGCGCTGGAGCGGCTCTACACGCTGTTCGACGTGCCGCCGGTGCCGCGCCGTCAACTGCACGACGCGCGGCGGCCGATCGTCGTCGCGGCCGGCACGTGGCAAGCGCAGCATCGGGCTTTGTGGACGCAACTGGTGCCGGGGGCCGGGCATGCAGCGACGGTGCAGGGCGAACTCATCCGGATCTCGGGCCGCATCGCGTACGAACTCGACCACAACGGCGGCTGCAACTGGGACGCGGATTTCCGGAAGATGGCCGATGCGTTCGCGGCATTCGTGCGCACCGGCACGCCGCTGCCGTCGGCCGATTTGTCGGACGTGGAAGCGGTCGTGCACGACGTCAAGCGCCAGTCCGGCGATCCGGCGCAACTGTGCCGGTTCGCCGTCGCATGGGTGCGCCTGAACCCCGATCCGGTCAAACTCGAGCCGCCGCCTTATCGGCGGTAACCGCGCTCCGTCGCGCACGGGGCGAGATCCGTTCGTGCACGCTGAAAATCCCCGTTTCCGACTCGCCCGACAACAGCGCACCGGCGGCAGGCCGTTCGAGTCGGGCGCGATCGCGCCGCGGCGCCGGCGGGCAGCCACGTGCTCGCCGGCCATTCCGCTTCCCGTCATTTCCTGAAACCGCCACTTCCCCGATTTCGGCCGGCATCCCCACTTTTGGGGATGCCGGCGCCGGACAGTCCGCCTACGATTGGCAGCAGCGCATCGGGGATGGATGTAACCGGAACGCACGGACAGGGTTGCCATTCCGTGTCGAACGCCGGGAATGCCTACGCAGTCGACTGACACAGGCTGGGCGTACGCTGACGGGCAACGTGTGCGGTGCATCAATGCCTCAATGCCTCAATGCATCGCCGCACGATGGCGCGTTGATGACGGAACGCCTGATGTTGCATTTCGGGGAATTTCAATCAATATGCTGGCACGAGACTATGTAGAACGAGAGCTTTCTCACATCCAGAGAATGGTGGCTCTCCTGGACAGCGAGACGATCGCTGACGACGTGTCAATGTCGGGCGCCGCACGCGTGAGGCACCCGAGTTACTGGCGACGGCGGATCGAGGAACTGCTGTCGACGCCCGACGTGCCGCGTCACCTCAGAAAGCTCGGCGAAACGGTGCTCGCGAAAATCGACGAGATGGAATCGCGATACGTGGCGATGAAGTAAGCGCATCGTTGGTCATTGCGCCGACACGCACCGACACGCACCGACACGCACCGACACGCGCCGGCCGCCGCGACGGGCGACGTGGCCGGCACGGCGCACCCGAATGGACGCGATCATCAAACGTCGCTCTTCATCGCGCCATCGACCGCGTGGTCCGCTGCCGGTTCGTTCGCCGTCACCGCAAGCAACGCCGCGCGAAACGCGGCCATCTCCACCGCGGTGCCGATGGACACGCGCAGGTATTCCGGCGGGCCGGACTCGCGAATCAGGACGCCGTGGCGCAGGAGCCCGCTCCAGATCCGGTGGCGATCGGCAAACTTGCCGAACATCACGAAGTTGGCGTCCGAATCGGCCACGGTGAAACCCTGGCTGCGCAGCCAGCAAACGATTGCGTCGCGCTCGGCCTTGATCGCGTCGACCTGCGACAGCATCTCGTCACGCGCGACCAGCGCCGCGCAGGCGGCCGCCTGCGTAAAGGCGGACAGGTGATAGGGCAGCCGAACCAGCTTCAGCGCTTCGACGATCGCAGGCGCGCATGCGCAATACCCGACGCGGCCGCCCGCGAACTTGAACGCCTTGCTTAGCGTGCGGGTAACGACAAGCCGCGGATGGTCGGGCAGCAGCGTCACCGCGCTGCGGACGCCTTGGCGCCGGAACTCCGCATACGCTTCGTCGACAACCACCACGCCCGGCGCGATGTCGAGAATGGCGCGGATATCGTCGACGGGAAGCGCGGTTCCGGTCGGGTTGTTCGGCGACGTCAGCAGAACCACGCTCGGCCGATGCGCGCGGATGCTGTCGATCGCCTGATGCAGATCCAGTGCGAAATCCTCGGTACGCGGCAACATATGCAGGCGCGTGAAGGTCGTGCGGCAGTATTCGTCGTACATCGGATACGCGGGCGTAAAGGCCAGCGCCGCTCGCCCCGGGCCGCCAAACGCCTGAAGAATCTGCTGGATCACTTCATTCGAACCGTTGGCTGCCCAGACACTCGATGCGTCGATCGTCACGCCTGTGTCGTGCGTCAGATAGGCGGCCAGATGCGTTCGCAGCTCGGCAAAGTCGCGGTCGGGATAGCGGTTCGCCTGCCGCGCCGCGTCGGCCACGGCAATCGCGATGCGCTCGACGAGCGATGGCGACGGCGGATACGGATTCTCGTTGACGTTCAGGCAGACCGGCACGTCGAGCTGCGGCGCTCCGTACGCGTGCTGCAACCTGAGATCCTCCCTGAGCGGCAATTCCGACAAGGACACTTCCTTCCACGGTCGTTGCATTGAAAACACTCCGTACGTTATCGATTGATCGGCGCAGCAAGTTTTTAAGGCGACAAAAAACAAAAAAGGCGCCGGAGGCGCCTTGGTTGTCGTCTTGATCGGGACAGCGCCCGATGCAAGTGCTAGATGCGAAACGATCCACGGCGCAACACAGGGCGTCCGTGGTGATGGTGCAGGTGGGTCGTCGCGTTTCGAATCTTCATGCGCTGCATCATGACATACGCCGACCCTGATGAATAGCCGGCGTCGTGATGAATTCCGCGGTTGCGCGTTGCAATCCCGATCGGCGTTGTCGAGCGCCAGGGTCCGTCATTGGTGCGGAAAGGAACCGAAAGCTTGTCGAGAATGGCCATTACGTCTGACGATAAGCGGTAACAAACGTGGTATTCCGAATCAAATGCGCACCGGTAATTTGAACAATGCCGCTGGTTGAGTAAGATGCGCGCAAGACGTTCAACAAAAACGCACGGCGCGGGGTAGCCAGATGCAACGGAACGGATTGATTCCATCGGCATGGATCGATGACATCTATGCTGCGGCACTGGGCGATCAGCGATGGGAAACGGCGCTGGACGGGCTGCGATCGACGGTCGGCGTGCGCATGGCTACGCTGCTGTCGTTCGACGACGCGGCGAGGGTGCCGGCGATCGAGCAGGCGGCCGGCGACGACGCGTCGTGGGTCGCCGCGTGTTATCACACCTACAACACCGAGTTCTACCGGTACGACCCGGTCGTGCCGGTCGCCGGCAACTGGCCGGCGGGCCGATGGTTCGAGGACGTCAAGCACCTGTCCCCGCGACAGCGCACACACGGCGTGTTCTATCAGGAATTCCTGCATCCTTACGGGCTCGGCAGCATCTCGGGCCTGTATATCCATCGCCAACAGGGTGCAGGCGCATTCCTCAGCGTACAGAGCGGCCCCGAATCGCAAGGTCTTTCCGACGATCAGCGCCGCACGATCGAAATCATGGGTACGCATATCAGCCGCGCGCTGCGGATCCAGGCGCGCATCGGGGAACTCGAGGCGCGCGTGGCCGCAGCGGAATCGGCGCTCGATGCGATTCCGGTGCCGGTGTTCCTGCTCGGCGCACATCGCGAACTGCGTTATACGAATCGCGCGGCCGATCAACTGATCGCGGCGGAACCGGCGATGCGGATCGTGAACGGGCGCTTCGCGCCGGAAGGCTGCGTCGACGATGCGCAATGGCGGCACGCGTTCGCGTGCGGCGGGTTGCTGCTGCGCCGTGCGACGGGCGAACCGTTGTCGCTCGCGCTGATGCCGATTCCCGAACAGTCGCGCCTCCTGCGTGAACGGCCCGGCGTCGCGGCACTGATGACGGCCGCCGACCTGCGTTCGCCGGCGGCCCGCGCGCAGCGGCTGCGCGTGTTCTACGGGCTGTCGTCGGCCGAAGTCGATCTTGCCGTGCTGCTGTGCTGTGACGGGCTGTCGCCGCAGGAATGCGCGGCGCTGCGCGGCGTGTCGATCGGCACGGTCCGCGCGCAGATCAAATCGATCTACGCAAAGACGGATGTGGCACGCGCGGCGCAACTGACGTCGCTGGTCATGCAGACGTGACGGCGCGGCGAGCGCCCGCGCTTGCACGGATTCCTCCCGAACCTTCGTCGTTCCGCCGCACACGATGCGTGTGCCGGCGCGTACGCTTGGCCGCGCGCGGGCATGCTTGTGTTGTGGTCAGTCATCCTATAACAAAGGCAGCCGAAGCGGAAGATTGCTTTCCGGCGTCGGGAAACCAGCCACGCGGGCACCTGATTCAAACGCGGACCCATTTCCGGAAAACGTTTTGCCGAAAATCGCCAGAACAGAGAACGCGATTCCCAGACTTCTGCCAAAAACCCCGGCGGCAGTGGTTATAGGGGTATGCACCAAGTGAGTTAAACGATTAACCGACGTACATTCGCGTCAACACATCATACGACGTATGACTCTGCGGCTCAGGGGAGAGCGCATCGCCGACGAACGCGCATGCCGACGGATCGCCGCACGACAACGAACGACCATCAAGGAGACTCACCATGAAGCATCGATTCACCGGTTCCCGTACCGCACTGGCCGTCGCGCTGCTGGCCGGCTTCGCGATGTCCGCGCAGGCGCGCGTGTTCCGCTCGGCGGACGTGCACGGCGACAACTTCCCGACCAACATGGCGGTGAAGTTCATGGGCGACGAGCTGTCGAAGCAGACGGGCGGCAAGGATTCGATCAAGGTGTTCGGCAACAGCGCGCTCGGTTCCGAAAAGGACACGGTCGACCAGGTCCGGATCGGCGCGATCGACATGGCGCGCGTGAACGGCGCGTCGTTCAACGAGATCGTGCCGGAATCGCTGATCCCGTCGTTCCCGTTCCTGTTCCGCGACGTCGATCATTTCCGCAAGGCGATGTACGGCCCGGCCGGCCAGAAGATCCTCGATGCGTTCACCGCGAAGGGGATGATCGCGCTGACGTTCTACGAGAGCGGCGCGCGCTCGATCTACGCGAAGCGCCCGGTGCGCACGCCGGCCGACATGAAGGGGCTGAAGGTGCGCGTGCAACCGTCCGACCTGATGGTCGACGAGATCAGGGCGATGGGCGGCACGCCGACGCCGATGCCGTTCGCCGAGGTGTACACGGGCCTGAAGACGGGCCTCGTCGACGCGGCGGAAAACAACCTGCCGTCGTACGAGGAAACGAAGCACTACGAAGTGGCGCCCGACTATTCGGAGACGCAGCACGCGATGACGCCTGAAGTGCTGGTGTTCTCGAAGAAGATCTGGGACACGCTGTCGCCGCAGGAGCAGGCGGCGATCAGGAAGGCGGCGGCCGATTCGGTGCCGTACTACCAGAAGCTGTGGACCGCGCGCGAGGCGTCCGCGCAGCAGGCGGTGGCGAAGGGTGGCGCGAAGATCCTGCCGGCCGCGCAGATCGACCGCGCGGCGTTCGTGAAGGCGATGCAGCCGCTGTGGACGAAGTATGAAAAGACGCCGCAGATGAAGCAGATCGTCGACGAGATCGAGGCGACCAAGTGACGCGTCGCACTTCCCTGAACGGCGCGGCCACCGCTGGTTCGCCGGCCGCCGCCCCGGACGGCGCGGCGCCGGCGCGGCCGCACGCCGCGCCGTTCCTGCGCTGCGTGAACGACGTGCTGTTCCGCGTGCTGGCCGTGATCGCGTCGGCCTGTCTCGCGGTGCTCACGGTGCTGGTGTTCTACGCGGTGGTGATGCGCTATGTGTTCGAGAACGCGCCGGATTTCGTCGAGCCGATCGCGCTGCTGCTGGTGATCGTGATCGCGATGTTCGGTGCGGCGATGAAGGTGCGCGACGGCGGCCATATCGGCCTCGATTCGCTCGTGCGTCGGCTGCCGCCGAACGCGCGCACCGTGGTCGTCGCGATCCAGCACCTGAGCCTGATCGCGTTCGCGATCGCGATCATGGTCGGCTGCGGCAGCATGGCCGCCGAGACGATGGGCGACCGCATTCCGATCATCGGGCTGCCCGAAGGCGTGCGCTACCTGATCACGATGCCCGCGGCGGTCGCGATCATCCTTTTCTCGCTCGAGCACCTGCTCGCGCTTCGTCGTTCTTCGTCGGGACAATAACGCCATGGAACTCGCGATCCTGTCCGTCAGTTTTCTGATTTTCCTCGTGCTCGGCGTGCCCGTGTCGTTCGCGCTCGGGATAGCCTGCGTGCTGACCTATATGGTCGAAGGCTTGCCGATCGCGACCGCGATGCAGGCGATGATCTCGGGGATGAATGCGTTCTCGTTCCTCGCGGTGCCGTTCTTCATCTTCTCAGGCGAGCTGATGCTGCACGGCGGCATCGCGGACCGGATCCTGCGCTTCGCGCAGGCGACCGTCGGCCATTTCCGCGGCGGCCTCGGGATGGCGAACGTCGTCGCGTGCACGCTGTTCGGCGGCGTGTCGGGCTCGCCGACCGCCGATACGTCGGCGATGGGCGGCGTGGTGATTCCGCTGATGAAGCGCGAAGGCTACAGCGCCGCGTACGCGGTCAACGTGACGACGCATGCGTCGCTCGCCGGCGCGCTGATGCCGACGTCGACCAACATGATCATCTATGCGTTCGCCGCGCAGGGGATCACGGGGATGCTGCACGGCCAGCCGGTGAGCGGCGTGTCGATCGGCGACCTGCTGTTCTCGGGGCTGCTGCCCGTGCTGTGGGTGATGGGCTTCGTGCTCGCGGCCGCGTACTGGCAGGCCGTGCGTCACGGCTATCCGCGCCGTGCGGACGGCTCGTCCGCGCTGCCCGCGTTTCCCGGCTGGTATGCGGTGCTGCGCAGCTTCGTCGGCGCGGTGCCCGGGCTGATGGTGATCGCGATCATCCTCGTGTGCGTCGCGAAGGGGATTGCAACCGCGACCGAAGCGGCCGCGATCGCCGTCGTGTACTCGCTCGTGCTGACCGCGATCGTCTACCGCACGCTGACGGTCGAGAAGCTGCGCCGCGCGCTGTCGCATGCGGCGCGTACGACGGGTGTCGTGCTGCTGCTGATCGCGGTGTCCAACATGCTGCGCTTCCAGATGTCGTACCTGGAGATCCCGGATGCGATCGAAGGGCTGCTGAAGCAGTCGACCGCAGCGCCTTGGCTGATGCTGCTGTACATCAACATCATCCAGGTGTTCCTCGGCACGTTCGTCGACATGGCCGCGCACATCCTGATCACGACGCCGCTGTTCCTGCCGATCGCGATGGCGTGCGGCGTCGGGCCGGTGCAGTTCGGGATCATGCTGCTGCTGAACTGCTCGCTCGGCCTCGTGCATCCGCCGATCGGCTCGGTGCAGTTCGTCGGGTGCGCGATCGGCAACGTGTCGATCGGCGAGACCACGAAGATGGCGTGGCCGTACTACCTCGCGATCTTCAGTGCGATCAACATCGTCACGTACATGCCGTTCTTCTCGACCTGGCTGCCGAGCGTCATCAGCGGGCACGCGGTGTTCTGATCGCGCGTTGCGCTTGTCTTCACCCATCGCGGGGGGGGACGACCGAGGTTGTCCCGCGCCGCAGTTGCATGTGCGGTTGCCTTGGCTTTACCTGAAGACGCATGAACACGACGACACGCTGTCGTGCCGCTCGCCGCGAGCATGGCCTATGTGTCGACCGACGCATCCGGATCGACCGCATTGCACGGCGCCCCATCATCCGGCCGCCCGTCGCGCCATTGCGCAAGATCGCGCCACAGCGCCGGGCGCGCGTGGTCGCGCGGCGGCAACTTGATCACATGCGCGACGCCGCGCACGTTGACCACGACGCCCGAGTCGGGCAGCGTGGCCGGGATACCGGAGAACGGTTGATCGGCGTCCGGTTCGGATGCGGTGCCCGGGCCGGGCGGGCGTCGAAACATCATGCGAATTCTCCGTGGCGCCGCGATACGGCGCGTCAATAGCGCACACGCCCGATCAATCCCAGCGGGTCGATCGCGTGCTGGACGGCGGCGGCGACCTGCCGGTGTGCGGCCGGCACATGCTTGCGGTAGTACGCGACGTTGGCCGGCCCGACGCCATGTTCTGCGCTGAAGCACCCGCCCGCGCGCACGACGCGGTCGTACAGCGCGCCGCGCAGCGCAACCTGCTGCAGCGGCCCGTACCGTTGCGCGCTGGCGTGCGGGATCGATACGACGAGATGGCAGCCGCCGTCGCCGAAATGGCCGAACGCGTGACAGCGCAGCGACGGATGCGCCGCGGCCAGCCATTGTTCCGCGTCGGCGACGAATGCAGCCAGCGCACCGCGCGGAAACGACACGTCGAACGACAGCGGGATGCCTTCTTGCGCGACCGCGACCGGCAGCGCGTCGCGGATCCGCCAGAACCGTTCCGCCGGCGCGCAGGCCGCGTCGAGCACCACGCGTTCGTTCGCGAGCGCGTCGAGCGTCGCGACGGTGCGCTCGTCGAGCAGCGCATCGAGCCCCGGCATGCCGGTTGCGATTTCGACGAGCGCGTAGCACGCGGCATCGTCTGCCGCGAACGGAACGCGCAACGCCGGAAACGCGGCCGCAACACAGCCGACCGCGGCGGCCGACATGAATTCGAACGCCGACAGCAGCTCGCCGAACGCGCGCTCGAACGCGAACGTGCCGTCAACGAAACCGCCGTCCGACCAAGCGGTATGCACGATGCCGACCACCAGCACGCAGATGAGCATCGCGGCCGGCCCGAGTTCCTCTCCCCATAGGCGGCTACCCGCAGGCGACACGAGCGCGAGCACGCCGCCGATCAGGAACGCGTGCGTTCAGCGCACGTCCGGCTGTTCGGGCCCGAGCCGGCCGTAGAACAGGAACACGATCGCCGGCAGGAAGTTGCTCGCATGCAGAAGGTAGTCGGTTATGGGATTGGTCGATTTCATCCGGGTTTTCTCCTTCGTCGAAACAGCGGGCGACGCGTCATGCGTCATGCCAGCGGAACAGCCGCGCGGCGGCGAACAGGAACAGCGCCGTGCTCGCGGCCATGCCGAGCAGTTGCGGCGCGAGTTGCGCGTACGGCGCGCCGTCGACCAGCGCGCCGCGCAGCGCGACGGCGAACTGGTTGGTCGGCAGGAACGCGAGCACAGCCTTCAGCCATGCCGGCGCGTCGTGCATCGGAATCGTCAGGTCACTGAAGAACAGCAGCGGATGCCGGTCGCGAAGAACGCGCCATAGTCGAACCCGCAGCGTGCCTGGCGCGATCGTTCGACCGGCGCGCGCCAGTTGGCCTTCGGATGGCGTGGCGATGAAGAAACGGGCCAGTGCGCTGGCCTTGGCGTCGGGTGCGCGTGCATCGCGGGCCGGCACGACATCCGGCTGTCGGCCGGATGCCGGTGACATGCCGGGATCAAGTTCCGGCCGAAGCCGTCGCGATCGGCGTCGCGTCGTGATGCTGGATCGCGTAAATCTGGCGATTTCGCGCGATCTCCGCGTGCGACGGCGGATAGTCGTTCCGGTTCGACGGCAGCAGGCCGTCGGCTTCGGCATCGATCAGTTGCTGGCGCACCTCGGCGCGCGTGAGCGGCGCCTGCGTGGACTGGGCAAAGGCCTGCGCGCCGAACGGCAGGCTCAGCGTGGCAACGACGAAAGCGGCGACGAGTTTCATGATGGCTCCTGGACGGATGAGTGAACGGGCGAGTGGGGATGGGCCCACGCTTCGAATTCTGGCTGCCGCGGCAGTCACCACCCTGACCCGCCGATTACGGTTTCGTAATCCGGCCGTGGCGCGCTTGCGCGCTGCGGTTCGCCCGCCCCGTTTCCCGGTAACATCGGCGCATGTCACCACCGAATGCGACGGAGCCGATGATGCGCATCCTGATAGTCGAAGACGAACCGAAGACCGGCGCGTACCTGAAGAAAGGGCTCGAGGAGTCCGGCTTCAGCGTCGATCTCGCGAAGGACGGCGGCGAGGGCCTGACACTCGCGCAGGAAGAGAGCTACGACGTGATCGTGCTCGACGTGATGCTGCCCGTGCTCGACGGCTGGAGCGTGCTCAAGCGGCTGCGCGACACGCACGCGACGCCCGTGCTGTTCCTGACCGCGCGCGACGACGTGCAGGACCGCGTGCACGGCCTCGAACTCGGTGCGGACGACTACCTCGTGAAGCCGTTCGCGTTCGTCGAACTGCTCGCGCGGATCCGCACGCTCGCGCGCCGCGGGCCGCCGCGCGAGACGGAGCGCATTTCGGTGGGCGACCTGGAGATCGACGTCGTGCGCCGCCGCGTGAAGCGCGGCACGGCGAGGATCGACCTGACGCCGCGCGAATTCTCGCTGCTGCAGTTGCTCGCGCGCAGGCAGGGCGAAGTGCTGAGCCGCACTCAGATCGCGTCGTACGTATGGGACATGAATTTCGACAGCGATACCAACGTCGTCGAGGTCGCGATTCGCCGGCTGCGCGCGAAGATCGACGACGAGTTCGCGGTCAAGCTGATTCATACGGTGCGCGGCGTCGGTTACGTGCTCGAACCGAAGGAAGCCGCATGACGCTCGGCCGCTCGCTTGGCGCGACGCTCGCGCTCGGGTTCGGCGCGACCCTGCTTGCCGTATTCGCGCTCGTCGGCACATACGTGTACACCGGCCTCGAGCGACAGGTGAGCACGCAGGACGACCTCGACATCGTGCTCGCCGCGCGGCATACGCGCCGGCTGGCGGGCGAACTCGATTCGCTCGACGCGGTGCGCGCGCATGCGGACCGGCTGACGAGCCAGGTGCTCGGCAACGAGGCGCTGTCGCTGGCCGTCGTCGACGGGCAGGGCAGCGTACTCGCGCGCCACAACGTCGAGCGGACCGCGCTCGGGGATCTGCCCGGGACGGCAGCCGGCGCATCGTCGCCCGCGCTGCCGGCGCTGCCCGATGCCGAACTGTTTCCGCCGCACGCGACGCCGGTGCCCGCGAACGAACGGATTACCGCCGACCGGATCGTGACGTGGACCGCCGACGGCGGCACGCCCGTGCGCGGCGTCGTCACCGAGGCCGCGTTGCGCGACGGGACGAAGATCCGGATCGCGATCGCGCGCAACATGAGCGATCGCGCGGAACTGCTCGACGGCTACCGCAACAAGCTCAAGATCGCCGGCGGCCTGGGCGCGCTGTTCGCGATGCTGCTCAGCTACTGGCTGATCCGCAAGGCGCTCGCGCCGCTGCGCGAGATCGTCGCGAACACGGGCCGGATCACCGTCGACAAGCTCGATACGCGGCTCGATGCATCGCGCGCGCCGCGCGAGCTGACGGCGCTGGTCGACGCGCAGAACGCGATGCTCGGCCGCCTGCAGCAGGCGTTCGGGCACCTGTCGCAATTCAGCGCGGATCTCGCGCACGACCTGCGCACGCCGTTGAACAACATGCGCGGCGCGACCGAGGTTGCATTGGCGCGGCCGCGTTCCGCGGACGAATACCAGGCGCTGCTCGAATCGAATCTCGAGGAATACGACCGTCTCGCGCGGATGATCGAGAACGTGCTGTTTCTCGCGCGCGCCGAGCATCCCGGCTTCGTCACGCGGCAGCGCGCCTTCGACGTGCACGACGAACTGGAGCGCATCGCCGGTTATTTCGAAGGGCTTGCGGACGAAGCCGGCTCGACGCTGCGCGTCGACGGGCACGGCCGGCTGACCGCCGATCTCGAGCTGTTCCGCCGCGCGGTCAGCAACCTGCTCGCGAACGCGCTGCGCTATACGCCGGCGGGCGGCGTGATCGTGCTGCGCGTCGATGAAACGGCGGACGCGGTGTACGTGGCCGTCTCGAACCCGGGCGAACCGATCGATCCCGCGCTGCTGCCGCGCATCTTCGACCGCTTCGTGCGCGGCGACCCCGCGCGCAGCGGCGGCGTGCCGGGCGGCACGGCCGGGCTCGGCCTCGCGATCGTGCGTTCGGTGATGGAACTGCACGGCGGCACCGCACGCGTCGAGAGCGATGCGGCCGGCACGCGGTTCATCCTGACGTTCATCAAGACGCCGACGGCGTAGCGGCCGTGTGCGCGGCGACGGTTGCGTCCGCACCCGCATCTGCACCGGTATGCCAGCCGCCGCCCAGCGCGGTCAGCAACCCGACCGCCGCCTCCATCCGGCGCGCGGCGATCTGATCCGACAGACGCCGGTTCGTCAGCGCGATCGTCTGTGCGGTCACGACATCGAGGTAGCTGACGGCACCCGCGTTGAAGCGGTTGGTCGTCAGCCGCAGCGACAGGTCGGCCGCATCGGTCGCGCGCTGCTGGCTGCCGGCTTCCGACGCGAGCGCATCGAGCGTGGACAACTGATCCTCGACCTGCTGGAACGCAACCAGCACGGTTTGCCGGTAATCGGCGACCGTACTGTCGTATTGCGCATGCGCGCCGCGCAGCGACGCGCTGCGGCGGCCGCCGTCGAACAGCGTGCCGGCGAGCTGCGAGCCGAGCGACCAGAACAGGCTCGGTGCGGTGAGCCACGGCGCGAAGAACGAGCTTTCGAGCCCGGCGCTCGCCGACAGCACAAGATCGGGAAAGAATGCGGCGCGCGCCTCGCCGATCTGCGCGTTCGCGGCCGCGACGCGGCGCTCGGCCGCCGCGATGTCGGGCCGCCGTTCGAGCAGTTGCGACGGCACGCCGGCCGGGATCGCCGGCACGTCGAACGATTGCACGCGCGGCGGCAGCGCGAACGTCGACGCGCTTTCGCCGACCAGCGTCGCGATCGCGTGCTGGAGCTGCGCACGCGACGCATCGATGTCGGTGTCCTGCGTGCGCGTCGCTTCGAGTTGCGTCGTGGCCTGCGCGACGGCCGACGCGTCGATCGCGCCGGCCGCGAGCTGCTGTTTCAGCAGCGTCAGCGCGTCCGCATACGCACGCACCGTATCGTCGAGCAGCTGCTTCTGCGTATCGAGCGAGCGCAGCGCGAAATAGTCGGTCGCGAGCGTGGCCGTGACCGACAGCTTCACGGCCTGCAGGTCGGCCGCGCTCGCGTCGGCGTTCGCCTGCGCGCCCGTCACCGCGTCGCGCACGCGGCCGAACAGGTCGGGTTCCCAGCTCGCGGCCACGACGGCCTGATAGTCGGGCGTCGTCTTGCCGGCGAGCGACGAGCCGAGCTTGTTCTGCGACAGGCGCGCGCGGCTCTGCGCAACGCCGGCCGTGACGGTCGGCAGGAGCCCCGCATGCTGGTAGTCGACCATCGCGCGCGCCTGCTGGAGATCGGCGACGGCTTTCTTCACGGTCTGGTTCGACACGTCGACACGCGCTTCGAGCGCGTTCAGGTCGGCATCGTCGAAGACGGTCCACCATGCGCCGCGCGGCGCGGCATCGGCCGGCGCCGCGACGTTCCAGCCCGGCTGGGCGGCGGGGGCGTTCGAAGCCGGTATGCCCGAAGCCGGTATGCCCGCATAGTGCGCGGGCACGGCGACGGCGGGCGGCGAATAGGGCGGCAATGTCGAGCACGCGGACAACGCGGACAACGCGGCGGCGACGCCGAGCGCGACGACGCGGCGGGTGAACGGAAGCGGACGGAGGAAGCGCATGATGAGTATCTCGTGAGCGTTCGTGAACGGATCAGCCGCGAACGGGCGTTGAAGCTGCCGCCGGTATCGAAGCCGGCGCCGCGACGGCGGCAGGCGTCGACGCAGCCGCGCCGGGCGCTGCCGCTGCGCCGGTTGCCGGGCCAGTCTGCACCGCCGGTGCGGCCGACACGATCTTCACGGTTTCGCCGGCGGCAATCGAATCGCCCGGGTTGTCGATCACGCGATCGCTCGCGGCGAGCCCCGACACGATCTCGACGCGCGTGCCGAAATCGCGGCCGATCTGCACGGTCTTCAGCGCGGTGGTGCCGTTCGCGGCGACGGTCGCGACCGTCACGCCGTTCGGCCGGAACAGCAGCGCGCTGACGGGCAGCTCGAACGCCGGGGCCGCGCTCGGCACGAGCAGGTGCGCCTGCGCATACGCGCCGGGCAGCAGCGCGCCGTCGCCGTTGTCGACGTCGATCTCGACGCGCAGCGTGCGCGTGACCGGATCGATCGCGCCCGCGCTGCGCGCGACGCGCGCGGCGAAGCGCCGCCCCGGATACTGCTGCGTGGTCAGGTAGACGGCGGTCCCGGTCGTCACGCCTGCCGCGCTGTCCTGCGGCACGTCGACGAACACGCGCAGCGTGCCGGTCTGTTCGAGATGGAACAGCTCGCCGGACAGGCCGGGGCTGCCCGGCGTGCCGCCCGCGGTGACGAGCGTGCCGACGTCGACGTTGCGCGCGGTGATCACGCCGTCGAACGGCGCCGCGACCGATTCGTACGACACCAGCTCGGTCAGGTGCGCGACGTTCGCCTGCGCGGAGGCCAGCATCGCGCGCTTCGCGTTCATGTCGGCGACCTTCGTGTCGGTGTCCTGCTGCGATACCGATTGCGTCTTCAGCATGTCCTGCCAGCGCTGCGCGGTCGATTTCGCGTAGTCGTAGTTCGCCTGCGCGGTCGCCGCGTCGGCGCGCGCCTGCCGCAACTGCGCGTCGAGGTCGGGTGCCGTGATCTGCGCGAGCGTCTGCCCGGCTTTCACGTGCGCGCCGATGTCGGTGCTCCAGTGCGCGATATAGCCGCTCGTGCGTGCATAGATCGATGCTTCCGCGTACGGCATCACCGCGCCCGGCAGCGTCAGCGTCTGGTCGGTGGGCGCCGTGCCCGGCAGGATCACCGACACCGGCAGTGCCTGCTGGGCGGCGACCTGCACGCGCTGCGCGGCGCGCGCGTCGATGCGCGGCACGATGTCGGCGGCCAGCAGCGC